>CALFNL010000168.1 GCA_937902875.1 uncultured Bacteroidota bacterium
CTCACGAAAGCACTGTTCCAGGCACGCTGAAAACCAAGGCTTGTACAGAGTACTATGCAGGAAGAAGTGAGCAGTATCCGGGAAAGCATATAATACTTTTCTACTACGAGATTGAAACGGAATAATGGTTTAAAATATTTTCTGATGAGTATATCTTTTAACTTTTCTCTTCCCCGCAAATTAGAAGCCGGTTTTTTTACCAAATGACTATTTAACAAATCAAAAAGAATTCGGCTTTCTTCACTGGACAGGAGTTGGGATTAGTTTGGGGGAGAGGGCTTTTGCGCAGATTGTAAGAATCAAAAAAAACCTCCTGAGGAATCAGGAGGCTCAACATAGAGAAAACTGTAAACCGAAGGATTTTACCAACTGCTGAAACGAACACCCACATTATAGGGATATTGTTTCACTCCAAATTCATGCATGGGGTTCATGGCGTATGAACCATATAATTTCACTGGTCCCAATCCCAACTCTCCTATATAGGCCAGTTTCCAATGGTCCAGGTTGAAATCGCTCTTTACTTTCTCCTTTCCAAATTCATGGCTTTTCAGTTTATTCCTGGAACTGTATAGGTAGCCCGCACTCACGCCGAAGCTTACGCTAAGCCCGCCCGAATGGCCTCCCGGACGCGTATTAAAATTGAGCATGAATGGCACGGTGATATAGTCTGCCGCCAGCTTGTCCTTTGAAAAATCAGCTGCGTCTCTCAATACATATACATTCGGATCGGTAGCGGGGTCATCCTTATACCTGATATTCGATTTGAAATAATAATTGTTCATTTCAATGCCGAATCCATATTTCAGGTTCACAACATTCTTATAGACGCTCATTCTTTGCATAAAGAGCCAGATATTTACATTCGACAACCTGGTCTTTAGCCTGAAATCTCCCTTGTTAGCCGGTGGATTGCCATTATTATTGCGGACAAAAGTCTGGGCCTCCGCCGAACCATAATCGGTGCGGTCATTATAATTGGATATTCCCAGGTCCAGGATCAGCCAGTTAGTGGAGACCCTTTCTTTGCGGTAGCTTCTTTTGTAGGGATATTGATTTCCCTCATCATCCCGGTATTCACCTCCTTTTTTCACGATGATGATGCTTCCAACTCTGATTGTATCTGAAGATTCAGGGGACGGATTTTTTTTGCCGGTAGTGTCCGTTTGTGCCATTCCTGCCATTCCTGCCATAATGCCGAGCATTATCAGATATGCTTTCCTCATTGTTTCCTTATTTTATTTTTTGATTTATTTGTTCTTGCCAATCTCGAAACTGGCAACTCTCACGATAGATTTATTATCATCGATTTCGGGATTTGTAACACGATCAACAAAACGGGCCGCCTTCCTGAACAGGCCACGGAATTTACCCTTCGTTTTTTTGTCGGAGTTATCTGTGTCGAGGTAAGTAACACCCTGATCGTCTTTATAAACTGCTTCGTTGGCTGATGTATTATTATTGTTATCCTGGGCAAAAGACGCCTTATCAATAATATTCGGTTTCACAATGCTGGCCACTACAGGTTTTCCGGGTTCTTTATCGGGCTGCGGGTCAATGCTGGTGACGGTTTCAATAGATGTAGGCGCTTTCGCTATCAGGTAATCGGGAGCAGGTTTATTTCTTGAATCAGTCTCTGGTACAGCATCAATTTCGGGTTTCAGGGTTTTCTTTTGAGGCTGTTTGTGAGTGGCCTGATCTCTTGAAAGATCTTTGCCCTGCTTCGGATCAGAATCAGCAACGGCTTTCCTGCCTATATTTTCAGGGGTTTGTGGATTATTATTTATTTCGCCTTCAACAGGCTTTGGATTTATTTTTGAACTAGCAACTCCATGCGTTCCAGCAATGGTTTGAGTGTGATTTCCTGAATCTCCGGTCTGGCTGGAGTAGATCCAAAACAGGCCTGCAATCAATATCACAGAAGCAGCAGCGGCAACCCTCCACCAAATAATGGAAACAATCCTGATTGGGGCCTTTTCAGTCCGGTAAAGGGAATCCTTAGCAGAAAATACAATCGTTTCGCGGGGATCCAGTTTTGGTCGTCCCAATAGCTCAATTTCCTGCAAGACACCCGGGTTCAAAGTCAGGAAAAACTCTACCTCTTTTCTCTCTTCCTCATTCAATTCGTCATCTATATAAGAAATAAAACAGGTTTCATAGTTTGATAAGCTGATGGAGCCGCCCTTTGAAGATTCCTGCCTGAATAACAAATCCTTATTACCGAATCTGATCTCTTCTTCCGGTTTCAGCCTGGTCTGCATCAGCAGCTCAAACTCTTCTTTAAGATCAGGATTTTCATTGAGGAATTCCTCTACGGCCCTCCGCTCGGTTGCGGAAAGTTCCGCATCCATATAGAGCAGTAAAAATTCCTCGTAATTATTTCTGTTGATATTCATGATCGGGTTTCCTTGTTTAACCGTTTACCAAGCAAACTTTATTTTAGCGCTGCCTCAGGAAACGGGTTGATTTACTAATCATTCTTCACGTACCGCAATCTCTATTGTTCACTCAAATTACATTCTCAACTTTCACCAGATAATCTTTCAACTGTAACCGCGCCCGATGCAGATAAACCTTAACCTGGCTCTCATTGAGTCCGGTTATTTTTCCAATCTCCTCATAAGAATAACCTTCATAGTCTTTAAGCATCACCAACGAACGCTGTGTTTCATTCAATCTCGATAGAGCCTCTTCCAATACCTTTCTGGCATTATGTTGCGGTTTGTCAATCACCTTCAGTTCTTCCTGGAATTCCTCCTTCAGGCTGATGCGTTTCACTTTGCGGATATGATCAATCATTTGATTATAAGCTACCGTAAACAGGTATGACTTACTCCGCTCACTATCCACGGCATCCCGGTTCTTCCACATTTTTTCAAAAGCAGATTGAATGATATCCTTTGCATCCTCCTCATTCCGAAGGTTTTTCAGGATAAACCTGTAAACATTATCGGCATAAAGCCTCACGCAGTCGTTATATTCTCTGTCGGTCATACAGTTATTATATCCGGTAAAATTACTTCCAATTCCCTTATCGCTATAGGTTATACGGCCAACCGGCAGTAATGTTACATGAATCGAGTAAATAGGGGAAAACCCGTTATTCTTGCCAATATTCCCGTTATGGAAACAGGGGGTCTGAGGGGTCCAGGCCGCTACCATTATTTGGCCAGGGTCGGAGCCGGCAAATACCGGCGATCTGTTGGGTACTTCTCAAATGAATATCCCCCCGTCGCCCTAAGGCGTTTATCTTTTTTTGCAATAAAAAAACCCGGCATCAGACAATGCCGGGCATCTTTTGTAGATTTTTTCTATACCCTTTATCTATTTATTGATACAAGACTAAGAAATGTCTTGTTAAGGATTCCAAAAAAGGAAAATCAGTCTCTACTCTATTCTCAAATTGTTTCTTACAATTCGTGGAACAAAACATTTTATACCTGTCGGCAGTTTGCTTCCCGTTCACGACAGCGACCAGAGAACGGTATGAAAGCATGACCAATCCCAAAACCAA
>CALFNL010000169.1 GCA_937902875.1 uncultured Bacteroidota bacterium
AATCCATATGAAGCGCTGGCCAAATTCTTCAAGGCATATTTCTTTACGAAGATGAGCCTGGAGATGGGAGATGTACCCATGTCAGAAGCCCTGCAGGGTGCTTCCAATCTTAAACCTGTATATGATCCCCAAAAGCAGGTATTCCAGCAGGCCTTTGCCTGGCTTGACAGTGCAAACATGGATATGGGCCAAATGGTGACTTCGGGAAATTATATCCTGGCAGGAGATTTTTATTTTGACAATGATCTTTCCAAATGGCAGAAAGTGGTCAATACTTATCGCTTACGCCTACTGCTGCACTTGAGCCTGAAAGCCACTGATCCGGACCTGAACGTTAAACAACAGTTCGCTGATATTATCGGTAACCCATCCAAATACCCCATCATGGAAAGCATGGATGACAATCTGCAATTCCAGTTCACATATCCTACCAATAGCTATCCAAATAACCCGAGTAATTTTGGTTTTGACGCCCTGCGTTATAACTGTTCGGCTACCTATGTAGGATTGCTGACCCAGTTGAAGGATCCCAGAGTCTTCGTTACTTCGGAGCCGGCCGCCGCCATTGTTGACGGGGGTGTTAGCCCAACCAGTTTCGCAGCATTTGTGGGTGCAAGTCCGGGAGAAGATCTCGGCGCCATGTATATCAAGGCTAACAGCGGCCAATACTCGCTGATTAACAGGAAGCACTATTATGATACCTATACTGCGGAACCAAGCATACAGATCGGATACCCTGAATTGCTTTTTAATATCGCCGAAGCAATCAACAGGGGCTGGATCAATTCCGGACCACTGGGCGATGCAGAAGCGCATTATCAGGCCGGCATAAAAGCATCCATGGCTTATTATGGCATTCCTGAAACGGGCCCCTTCAATGTTTATTTCCTTCATCCCGGGGCCAGTCTGGGTACCTACGATACCTATACCGTGAATGTTGATTTCCCTACTTATTACAACCAGGTAGCCGTTAAATACTCCGGGAATGATGCCAATGGCCTCAACCAGATACTTACGCAAAGATACCTGGCACTGTTTCGTCATTCCGGACTCGAATCCTATTTCACATACAGAAGGACCGGCGTACCCACCTTTACTACGGGTCCAGGAACTGGTAATAGCGAAAGAATCGCATGGAGGTTTCAGTATCCGACGTCTGAAAAAACAGCCAATATTGAAAATTACCAGGCCGCTCTCGCAAACCAGTATGGTGGAAACGACGATATTAACGGAGTGATGTGGATCTTAAAATAATTTTTTCCAAAATGGAAATGCTACCGGCCCCATCCGGTAGCATTTTTTCTTGAATCAGACGCTGATTCATGCATTTTTAATAAATGCAGGATCTAAGAATTGCCATTCTTACCTGTCGGATGTTTACATTCGCTGTAGAATTCAATATTTAAAAATACTATCAAGGCATGACGATTCCTGCAACAAGATCTTTCATTGCAAATAACAGAACCTACCAGCCTCCAGCCAAACCCATTGTAGTGATTTGCGTGGATGGGTGTGCAGATGAATACCTGGATACTACCATGGCACACGACCGAATGCCGGCTGTGAAAAAAATGAGCCTCCAGGGCTACCGGGGTATGGTTCGGGGGGCCCTGCCTTCATTCACCAATGTCAACAATTCCTCCATTGTAACAGGTGTTTCGCCGGCGGTGCATGGCATCAGCGGTAATTTTTTCTATGACGCGGAGAAAGACCAGGAAGTGATGATGAATTCTTCGGACTACCTTCGCTGTGAAACCATATTGGCCGCGGCGGCCAGGGCCGGAAGAAAAGTTGCTGTGGTAACAGCCAAGGAAAAGCTAAGGGATATCCTCTCATACCAACTCAAAGGAATTGCATTTTCGGCAGAGAAAGCCAACCAGGCAAGAATGGAAACACATGGTATTGAGGCGCTGGAAGAAATCGTGGGTCATCCAACCCCTCCCATTTACAGTGCAGACGCCAGTTTGTTCGTATTGCGCGCCGGAGTGGCGTTGATTGAAAAAGGACTTGCGGATTTTCTCTATCTCTCGCTTACAGACTATATGCAACATACCTACGCGCCTGAAGTGGAAGAGTCCCTTGCATTTTATGAAGCAATGGATTTGGAAATCGGAAGGCTGTTGAAAGCAGGAGCCATAGTGGGAGCCACTGCAGACCACGGAATGAACGCAAAAATAAAAGAAGACGGATCACCAAATGTTCTGTTTGTGGAAGACCTGCTGACGGAAAAATTCGGACAGGGATTCCGGGTAATATGCCCTATCACAGATCCCTATGTTAAGCACCATGGAGCCCTTGGATCTTATGTGGTAGTGCACATGAGTGATTTGTCAAGAATAGAGGAAGTGAAAAGCTGGCTTGCCATGCAGCCCGGAGTAACGGAAGTGCACGACAGAGCTTCCGCTACGCGAGTACTGCAACAGCCATCAGACCGGACTGGCGATTTGGTAGTACTCTCTGGCAGGGACCTGGTATTGGGCCGCAGGCCTCAATACCACGATTTGTCGGCATTGGATGGAACCTTAAGATCGCATGGAGGACGCTATGAAGAAATGGTGCCACTGGTTATTTCGCATCCGCTCAAACCGGCTTACAAGATGAAGGTTGCCAGGGATCCCCGGAATTTTGACGTTTTCGATATTACCATAAATGGAACAGTGTCATGAGCACCGAAAAAATAATTCAATGAATACCCAATCTTCAACATCCAAAACCGATCCGTCCGTTAAATCTTCTCCAGGCAAAGCCCTTGCCTTGAATTGTTATATAGCAGGCAAAATTGTGCAAAGCAGGCAATTCCTGGAAGTGAAAAGTCCTTATGACGGACGCCTGGTTGGTACAGTGGCCCTTGCCAATGCGCAGGATGCCGAGAGAGCCATAGAAGAGGCCCTCAGGGGAGGTAAAAAACTTACCAGGTATGATAGATACTCCATTCTTGAAAAAGCAAGGCAATTGCTGTTGGAAAGAAAAGAAGAATTCGCGCAATTGATCAGCGCGGAATCGGGGCTGGCCATTAGGGAAGCCAGGTATGAAGCCGGACGCGCGCATGATGTGCTCTTATTTGCCGGAATAGAAAGTCTCAAGGATGACGGCCAGATTTTCTCCTGCGATATTTCGCCACAGGGAAAAGCCAGAAAAATTTTTACGGTGCGGGAGCCGCTGTCTCTGGCCCTCTGCATTACCCCCTTCAACCATCCATTGAACCAGGTCCTCCACAAAATAGCACCTGCCATCGCGAGCGGTACTCCGGTAATTCTAAAGCCTTCCGAGAAGACTCCACTCACCGCGATCAAAATAACAGAACTGCTTTATGAAAGCGGACTTCCGGGCTATATGCTTAGCGTATTATTGGGGCCCACTGCCGAAATCGCCGAGCCATTAACCAGGGATCCCAGGGTTGAAATCGTTTCCTTCACCGGAAGCGTAGCAGTAGGCAAGAAGATCGCGGCAACTGCAGGTTACAAAAAAGTGATCCTGGAATTGGGAGGTAATGATCCTATTATTATAATGGAAGATGCAGATTTGGAGATGGCAGTGCTTCTTGCCGCCGAAGGTGCATTCCGCAATAGCGGGCAACGTTGCACGGCTGTAAAGAGGATATTGGTGCAGGAAAATATCTTTGATTCATTCATTGGAAAATTCGTAGACAAGGCCAGGGAATATATTGTGGGAGACCCTGCCGACCCCAATACCCGCGTAGGCACTGTTATTGATGAAGCAGCCGCTAAATATTTGGAAAACGTTGTTCAGAAAGCCGTGGAACAGGGAGCCAGAATTCTACTGGGTGGCAAAAGAAGAGGTGCAATCATGGAGCCCACGGTGATCGTGGACGTTCCAAGGAATGCCGACATGGTGGTGCATGAATCCTTTGGGCCCCTGGCGCCCATCATGACCTTCAAAGATATTGACGATGCCATCATGCTTTCCAACTCCACCGCTTATGGATTGTCATCAGGAGTAGTAACCAAAAACATGGATTGGGCCATCAGGTTCATCAAGGAACTGAAAGTGGGAACCGTAAATATCAATGAAGTGCCAGGCTACAGGATCGAAAACTCTCCGTTTGGGGGAATCAAGGACTCCGGCCTGGGAGTGAAGGAAGGCGTGATCGAAGCCATGAAATGCTTCAGCTTTGTCAAGACCTTTTCCCTGCCCTGGTAGCGCCACTTCTATTTTCTTAAAGGCAGGGTTATTTTGAAATTCATGAATGCATGACCCAGGTTAAGACAGAAATGGCCGATCTTATTGTTATAGGTGGAGGCATTTTCGGTTGTGCTATCGCTTATTATTATACCCGTAATAATCCCTCCAAAAAAATCATTTTGCTGGAGCGAAACGAATTGTGCAATGCTGCTACCAGCAGGGCCGCGGCGCTCATTACGAGGGTAAGATCAAAAAAACATTTCATACCGCTTTCCCTCGAAACCTACAGGGTGATTCCGGAATTGGAAAAACAATTGCATGAAGAGTTGGGCATGAAGCGCGTGGGTGTTTTGCATGTAGCGGCAAGCGAAGCCCGCGTTAAGGACCTGAATGAAATGATGAACATCGCGGAATCCTTTCACCTTCCGCATGAATATATCGGCGCCGCCGAAGCACGAAGAAAATGCCCCTGGCTAAGTGTTGATGAAGCAATGCAGATTGGTTATTTGCCTGGTGAAGCATATTGTGATCCCTATCTTTTGGGCAGTTTTTTCGCACGCTGCGCTAAAATGCAGGGAGCCGAAATGAGGCAGGGAGCCGAAGTGACGGAATTGCTTTTTTCTGGCAATACAGTGTTGGGAGTGAAAACCCAAAAGGAAACTATTCATACAGGAACCGTGATTCTCGCCGCAGGCGTGTGGGCCCCGGTTTTGGCGGCGCGGGCCGGAATTGGTCTGCCAATGGCGCCCGTGCGCAGTCAATATTGGATCACCGAAAAAGCCGCCCTGTTTCCTGAAGATTCGCCCATGGTAATACTGCCCGATGCCCATGCCTATGCCAGGCCTGAGGGTGGCCGGCTCTTATTCGGCATCAGGGAAAAGAAATCAATGGCTGTTTCACCGAAAGACCTTCCCTCCGACCTCAGCCATTTTACGTTTAGCCCTGACCGTGGCATGCAGGATCTTTCGGAGGTTATGGAAAAACTGAAAAGATTCTTTCCCAGCCTCCCCGATATTGGTTTGTGTTATTATATCGCCGGCTTTTCTGGCTATGCGCCCGACAATAATTTATCGATGGGTATTGCGCCCGGAGTGAAGGGGCTGCTCCTGGCTACAGGCTGCGGCGGCGCGGGTATTTCCGTGGCAGGAGGCGTGGGCCTCGCGTTTGCCGAATTGGCGGCCGGCAGACCGAACCCATTTGATTTCTCGGCTTTTGAAATTGACAGATTTGGAAAGATAAATCCATTCAGCGACGCATGGCTTGCGAACTGCGCCCGTGCCAGGTCTGGAAAATTAAGCGGTTAATTTATTTCACAGCGTTTCAGAAAAAATTAAAGGTCCTGGCCCCAGGCAATCAATTTTCGCACTTCCAGCGGTACGCTGCGTTCGATCCTGTCTCTCTTCTTGCCCAACCTCACTATCACCATTTTTTTTGAGGGTATGCAAATTATATATTGTCCCAATATGCCACGTGCGTAAAAAATATCATTTTGCTCTGGCACTATCCACCATTGGTAGCCGTAGTAGTCACAGGTAGCGCCCAAATCGTCGGGCAGCATGCAGGGTGTGACCGATTTTGTAAAATAAGCGCTATCAACGACCGGATTGCCATTGATCCTTCCGCTGTCGAGCATCAATTGGCCAAGTCTCGCGAAATCCCTGGCATTTGTATTAAAGCAACAATAGGCCTTTTCATGACCCTTGCTGTCGATACTCCAAAGAGCGGGATATTCCGCGCCAAGCGGCCCCCACAATTTCTCAGAAGCATACTTACTGAGGCTCTTGCCTGTTGCTTTCTCTACGATCAAACCCAGCAATTCAGTATCCCCGCTTTTATAAGAATGATAAGTGCCGGGTTCCCTGATAATATTTACGCCGGTGGCCAGCCTGCGCAAATCGGGTCCATAATATAATTCAGTAGTGGTGGAGAGCGGGTCTGAATAGCTTTCATCCCAATCGCTGCCACTGCTCATAGTGAGCAAATCCACAATTCTCAGTTTGGCTTTCGGCCCGCTTGAAAATTCGGGAAGATAATTTCCAACTAAATCCTGAACGGAAGGAATTAGCTTATCATGTATGGCGGCGCCGATCAAAAGGCTGGTTATACTCTTGGCCACGGAAAAAGATCCGGAATAAGAGCTGTCACTATAGTCATCCCAATATCTCTCGAAAAGTAATTGCCGGTCCCTCACCACGGCCACCGCGACCGACTTGAGATCACCCAGATAGCGGTCCAGGCTGTCAGGCATTTTAATGCTACCAAATTCCCCGGCCAATTTCCAGGGCTTCCCTTCACCCATACTAACTTCCCGGTTATCGAAAATAGTGTAGTCATCAATATCGGCGAAATTGTAGAAGACTGCTTTATAAAGGTATCGCTTTCCTATGGCGAGCGGCAGGATGAGGATGATGACGATGATAATGAGTAATAGTTTCAGTATCCGGCCCCAAAATCGTTTCATAAATTTCTGTTTATTGATCAAAAGAACAGCCCATCTTCGAAACTCCGCAGCATCACTCAACCAATCCTTTCCAATTTGCCTTTGCTAAAATATATTAAATGCAATAGATTCGGGTTTTACAATCAGACTAATTACCAAAATCATGAATATAGTTGTATTGGATGGTTACACGCTGAATCCAGGCGACCTTAGCTGGGCACCGCTGCAGCAATTGGGCACCCTTACCGTATATGACCGAACGCCTTTGCAGGAAGTATTCAACAGGTCGAAATCTGCAGACATCCTTATTTCAAACAAGGCGAGGGTGACAGGCGACACAATCGAAAAACTCGCCAACCTGAAATATATCGGTTTACTCGCCACGGGATTTGACAATATTGACGTTGATGCCGCGCGCCGAAAAGGAATTCCCGTATGTAATGTTCCCGGTTACAGCACTTACTCGGTGGCACAGCTAACCTGGGCATTCGTTTTGGAACTCAGTTATGGAATCAGCAAGCGTTCGGAATCCGTTCATAAGGGAGACTGGAGCCGGCAGAGTGATTTCAGCTATGGCCATCAGTCTCTTTTTGAATTGGCCGGAAAAACAATGGGCCTGGTGGGCCTGGGGGCAATCGGTTCCGTTGTTGCCCTGATCGCGCAGGCATTCGGTATGCAGGTAATCTCCTCCGTTAGAGATCCAGATAAACACAAAGATGCAGGAATCAGGATCGTTACAGTAGAGGATTGTTTCAGGGAAGCCGACTTCGTGAGCCTGCATTGCCCTTTGAATGAGGCGACGCGGGAAATGGTAAATGAATCACTAATCAGGCAAATGAAACCAGGGGCCTTCCTCATCAATACCAGCCGTGGAGGCCTTATTCGTGAAAGCGATCTGGCAGGGGCATTGCAACAAGGGCTCATTGCCGGTGCCGCCCTGGACACACTCTCCAAAGAACCACCCGAACCGGAAAATCCGCTTCTGCATGCCCCACATTGCAGCATCACTCCACATATAGCCTGGGCTACGAAAGAGGCAAGAGAGAGGCTGCTGAAGGGTTGTGTTGAAAATATCAGAGCTTTCCTGGAGGGCCGGCCGAAAAATGTGGTGAACGCCTGACAGATTCCTGCAATTTTCTCCTCCTGAAAAATGGCAGAATCATCGGCACTTCCTGCTGGTATTTCTCATAAGCGGCTCCAAATTCGTGCACCAGCTTCTTTTCCTCCCATCGGATTCCTATCAAAGTATAAGCGCTGATCATGAAGCAGGTTACAAGTCCATTGAGCCAGGGATAAAAAATAAAGAGGGCCCATATGAAGATGAGCGTTCCCAGGTATAGCGGATGGCGCACCCATCCATGGAGACCATCCTTCTCCAGGACCGGAGTCTTATCCTTTTTCGTCCATACTCCAATACCGGAAACCTGTTTGAAATATTTAAGGCAGCATGGGAGCAGGAGAAAGATTCCCGCACTGAGCATGAGGCCTGCCAGAGGCTTCGTCAATGGCGGCACATCCCAGAGCCGGATTGATTTAATGGAAAAATGGAACCATAAAATGAGGGCCAGTGTAAGAACAGAAAAGGCCGAATAAAACAGGCGATAAAATCTAAACCAGGAGCCGAAAAGATTCTTTACCCAGGCCTTGAACCAGAGGGAAGCTATCACACTGTGCAATGCGCCGAATAAGATCCAGAAAGCAATGAGCCAGAAATGCCGTGCCATCATCTGCCAGAAGATTTTGCTACTATCACAAATTAGACAATCATTTCCTAAACAACGTTAAAATTGCCCCTGCATCGTGGCTGGCCCCTCACGCCTAAAATGTTTAACTTAGCTGTATGGCACGCACTCCTTCAAAAATGGTTCCATTGCATAAGAAGGCTCCCCCTTTCAGCCTCACCAATACCGTGAATCAGGAAAAAGTATCGTTACAAAGTTCCAAAGGGAAATATGGAACCCTTATCATGTTCATCTGCAACCACTGTCCCTACGTGAAGCATGTAAACCCTGAACTGCTGCGTCTGGCACAGGACTATGGCTCCAAAGGAATCAGTTTTATCGCGATCAGTTCCAACGATGTGAATGCCTATCCCCAAGATGGTCCGCAACAAATGAAACAAAAGGCTTTGGAATTGGGATATCCATTCCCCTATTTATATGATGAGACACAGGAAGTGGCCAGGGCCTATGAAGCTGCCTGCACTCCGGATTTTTTTGTTTACAACAAAGACCTGCTCCTCGTTTACCGCGGACAGTTAGATGACTCCCGCCCGGGGAATAATATTCCGCTTTCCGGGAAAGATATCAGGCAGGCACTTGACTGTTTAATTGCAGGAAATTCTGTTCCACCCAACCAAAAGCCAAGTATTGGATGCAATATCAAATGGAAGGAATTGACCACTAATGGTTAACTGCCTCTTATCCAGACAATGAACCAGGCACTGACCGCAGCCGGCGGAAGGCCTTTAGCATTTTCACCAGGCTTGCCCTCGTATTCATAGAATTATTCCAGCCTCAATTTTAGCATATCATCCCTGCCCCATATTCACAGGTGATGAGAATCATCGTGAACTTAGTTGCGTATCTTTGCAGTATGCATTATGTATCCGTTGAGGGTTTGGGCAAATCTTTCGGCATTAAGGCCCTTTTTGAAAATCTGAGTTTTAACATTGAAGAAGGCGATAAGATCGCATTGATTGCCAGGAATGGCTCGGGCAAGACCACACTACTGAGAATCCTGGCTGGCAAAGAAACGCCCGGGGAAGGGAAGGTATGGATACATAAAGACCTGACCGTAGCATTGTTCGAACAGGAACCCGAATTCATAGAAGAACTCTCTGTTCTCGATAATATCTTTCACCACGACCACCCTGTAATAAATGCCATTAAAGAATACGAATCGGCCACCGATAGCGGCGACCCCGTTTTAATGGGACAAGCCATTATCAGGATGGATGAACTGGGCGCCTGGGATTTCGACAGCAAGGTGAAACAAATCCTCGGCAAGCTGGATATTCATCAACTCGCACAAATAGCAGCCACACTTTCGGGAGGACAAAGAAAAAGAGTGGCGCTGGCAAGAACACTCATCGATATAGGATTTGAGCATAAGCACGTTTTACTCATAATGGATGAACCCACCAATCACCTCGATGTGGAAACGGTGGAGTGGCTGGAACATTACCTCAACCAGGAACATGTGACACTATTGTTGGTTACGCATGACCGCTATTTCCTGGATGCCGTATGCGAAGAAATCTGGGAGCTTGATGGCAGTAATTTATACATCTATAAAGGGGACTATGAAAATTATGTTTCGAAAAAGGCCGCCAGAATTGAACAGGATCTGGCGAGCCTTGACAAGGCCAAGAACCTATACCGCAAGGAACTGGAATGGATTAGGAAACAGCCAAGGGCCAGAACCACAAAGTCCAAGAGCCGGATTGACGCATTTAATAACGTAGAGGCCAAAGCGAAAATGAAATTGGAAGACCAGCAACTGGAATTGCAGATGAAGATGAACCGCCTGGGTGGCAAGGTGGCCGAACTCAAGAAAGTATATAAGAGTTATGGAGGAACCATCATACTCAAGGGCTTTGATTACACATTTAAGAAGGGAGAGCGAATTGGGATAGTAGGCAGTAACGGAGTGGGCAAATCAACCTTTCTGAATTTGCTCCAGGGCATTGAAATGCCAGACAGTGGCAAGATAAATATCGGGGAAACGGTAAAATTCGGTTACTTTTCGCAGCAGGGGCTGGAAATAAAGGAAGACGTGCGCGTGATCGAATACGTGAAGAATATCGCGGAAAATTTCCCTCTGGCCAATGGCGGATCCCTGAGCGCTTCTCAATTCCTCCAGCTATTCCTATTCAATCCCGACCAGCAATACACTTATATCAGCAAACTGAGCGGTGGTGAAAAAAAACGACTCCAGCTATTGTCTATTCTCTTTGGCAATCCGAATTTCCTGATCCTCGATGAACCCACCAATGACCTGGACCTCCCAACGCTGGCCGTTTTGGAGAATTTCCTGAGTGAATTCCAGGGTTGCCTGCTGATCGTATCACACGACCGATATTTTATGGACCGCCTGGTTGATCATTTATTCGTATTCGAGGGGGAAGGCGTAGTACGCGATTTCCCTGGAAATTATTCCACTTACAGGTTGGGGCAGAAAGAACAGCCTGATTTGCCATCGACAACCAGAGAAAAAGGGAAGACGGACAAGTTCCCGGCAATTCCCGATCCGGATGCTACAGAATACCCTTCTGCCACAATGGTGGAAAAAAGAAAATTGTCATTTAAAGAAAAAAGGGAATTTGAAGGATTGCAGCGGGAGATCAAAGACCTGGAAAGGGAAAAAATAACCATCACAGAAAAACTGAACGGCGGGAACCTTCCCTACGATCAATTGCAGGAACTATCTAATCGTATAGGGGAAATTACGGGTGAGTTAGACAAAAAAGAATTCCGCTGGCTGGAATTGAGTGAGCTGCAATAAGCTTATGGTGTATTTCTATCCCTGCCCATATTCATTTTATAATTGCGCACACCAAAAAGCATTATTGGCAATTCCTGGCTTCAGGTTCTGTTGACTGCGAAGTATGCTTCTCATCAGGAGAATTACATACATCATTCAACTCATAATCTACCATCCAAAATCGCGGATCCAAAATTGAATTCTAAGGGGTATTTCTTATCTTGAAAATCTAATTATTCAATATGGATCCATCCCGCTTGCAGGAAGATGAATTGGCGGGCCAATTGCCCAAAAAACCGGCGATCATTCCTGCAAAGAATAATCTTCTGAAGACACTACTCAGTCTGGCCGTTTATATAGGCGTGTACTATATATTTTTTCATCAGAACATGAAATGGGTTTTATTCCTGGTACTGGTGATCATCATCCATGAACTGGGGCATTTTGTGGCCATGAAAATATTTGGTTACAACGATGTGAAAATGTTCTTCGTGCCTTTCCTGGGCGCCTATGTATCTGGTGAGCCGAGGCGGGTTTCGCAATATCAGAGAGCCATCACATTGCTGGCAGGCCCCATTCCGGGAATAATCATCGGGCTCCTGATGTTTTGGTTATATACGCAGACCCACCAACCCATCTATCATTGGCTGGCACTCATGTTCATAGCCCTGAATGCACTGAATCTTTTGCCGGTTAGCCCACTGGATGGAGGACAGTTGCTGGAAAACATCTTCTTTCATTCCAACCGGATCGTGCAATCGATATTCATCATTTTGTCTTGTGCGGCCTTATTTTATTTGGCGGTTTTGCTGAGAAATTATTTTCTGCTCTTTATCATCTGGCTATTGATCATTCGTTTCAGGTACCTGGCTTCCATAGACAGAGTGCGCAAAGAACTCGATGCTAAATCCATACCTTACAATAAGACCTACGCGGAACTAACAGATGAAGAATACCGGCGGGTAAGGGCCGTCATGATCTCTCATATCAAAGGCCTGCGAAACTATGATCCCGCTTTGGAATCTGAAGATGAAGACAATGTTGCAGCCTATATGAAAAATGTGCTGACCACGCCGGCCGAAGAGGACCTCAGCCGGGTTCAAAAGATTTTCATTTTTCTCGCCTGGATGCTATTCCTCATCGGTCCCGTTTTCCTCTACCTGAGTTATGGATTGGGAAGCAGGCTTTAGAAACACAGGACTATCTGGGCTTTCCGCTGATTGAACTTCGATAGTTCATACAATGGTTTTTCATAATACCTTTGGGATTCAAATCTACACAGCCATGCCCAACATAATAAAGACTACCCTGCTCGCCTCCCTGCTCACATCGTTTGCATGCAATGGCATTGCACAGAATGAAGGCAGTAAGGATGTTGATAATTTTGAAAAATCCATTCAATCCAAACAGGTGCAGGTGCTTGACGTGAGAACTGCGGATGAGTTTAAAACAGGTCATCTGAAAGGAGCACTGCAGGCAGATTGGCTGCAGAAGCAGCAATTCGAAGACAGAACCAGCTATCTGGATAAGAATAAACCCGTTTACCTCTATTGTTTGAGTGGAGGCAGAAGTGCAGCCGCAGCGGATGCATTGAGAAAAAAGGGATTCAAAGAGGTTGTCAATCTTGAGGGCGGCATCAATGCCTGGAAAAAAGCGGGAAAACCACTCGAAGAAGTATCCAATATCGCGCAAATGACAGAAGATGCCTACGATAAAGCAATTCATTCTTCGCCAATTGTGCTGGTAGACTTCGGTGCCGAGTGGTGTCCTCCATGCAGAAAAATGAAACCTGTATTGGAACAATTTCTCAAAGACCATCCCGAAGTAAAACTGCTGGAGGTGGATGCAGGTATCCAGACCAGCCTGATGAAGAAATTTGACGTGGATGCATTACCGGATTTCATCCTGTATAAGGATGGACATCAGGTATGGCGCAAACAGGGGCTCCAAACACAGAAACAATTGGTGGCTGGTTTGAAAACTGCCAAATGATTCTGATTCTCTAAACTCGAACATAAATGAAATCATAGTTGGTTTGCCAGGTCTTGCCTTCATTATATGACTGTTCACTGAATTGTCTCAGTTTGTCTTTTCCGAGATTATAAAAAATAAATCGCCCTAAGAATTTCCCCTGGCATCCGAGCCTGAAAATTCAAATCTCATGGTGCCGTCTTTGTAGTGGCCATTGATAAAATGGTGCACCACCTGGGGGCCGCCTTCCGATCCTATCCATAGCTGCTCCCAATTCCCTTTCAGGGGATCGTAATAATTCATGCTCTTGCCATTATGGGATCCTACCAATGAAGTCCAGTTTTCCAGTATCATGCAGCCTCCTGAAGCTATCTCTACCTTGCTCTTGCCCACTATGGTATTGGCATTGCCATTCTGGAATACATTCCAGTCTCCCACCCAAAAATCAAATTGCCTTGAATTTTGATCTGACATACAGGGATAAGCGATTTTATAAGCATCGGCATAAAGGTTTTTGAATTGACTTTGCTGCCTGAGACTACTATAGTCATCCAGACTGTCCAACTCACGCAAATTGCCGTAGCCGTTATGCACTGCTGAGTCGAGCCACATAAAAGCCCGCGCCCTATCCCCCAATAAAGCATAGACCCTGGCCATCCGTGACTGCACTACCATCTTCAATTGGGGAGCAGGCTGGTAAAGAAGGCTATTGCTATAAGAATTCAATGCCTTTTGAAATTGAGAGGTATTTTGATAAGAAAATCCAAGACGGTTTAAGCACAGACTGTTCCCCGGATTTTTTTCCAGGATCAATTCATAGACAGGAATCGCCAGTTTCCATTGTGCCGCAAAATAGAGGGAATCCGCAGCCCTCGTATCGGGTTTCAATTGATTTAAAGTGCTGCTTTGTGCACTTACTATTGCAGGAGCCATCATCAGGCAATAAACCGAGAAGCCATGCGGATTGAGTAAACTTTTTCATACAAACAATTTAAAGTTGTCATGATGAAGTTTCTCACTAAGGCTAAATTAGTGTGATGATGCCGTAAATATATTCCTTTGGTAACTGGTTATGACCACTAAAAAATCATAAGAGTAGTCTGAATCCCAGGGAAACCAAAATGCAAGTGGCGGCCACCAACCACCACAGAACATTGAATCCACCGTGTTCGGCAATTTGCCCCCCTACCAGGGGCGCGGTGGTTTGTGCAATGGCCCAGGCAATAGTGTAGAGGCCCGCGTATTGGCCCCTGTTGTGCTGAGAGCTGCGGCTTATCCAAAAGGAATTCATGAAAGGCATGGCCAGCATTTCGCCCAGTGTTATAACAATTATGCCAACGAGTGCCATTCCATGATTGATCCGGAAAATATTGAGCATTAAGTATGAAATTCCCACCAGGAGCACGCCCCAGGAAATGTAATAAGTATTCTTCTTCTTCCCTTCCAGTTGAAATATCAGGACCATTTCTATCATCACAATCAGCAAACCATTGCAGGCCATCAGTAAACCTATAAATGGTTCAGTAAAATGCAATTCATTCTTGTAGTAGGCGCTTAGGGTAGTAAACATCTGGAAGAAGCAAGCCGCAAAGAGCGAGACCAGTATGATGAAGCTTATATATTTTTTATCACGATAGGCAGAATCCGCCCTATCTGTCATTGGCCGCAGATCGAGAGAGGAGCCGGCCCTGGCCGCATCCCGCAGGAAATACCACATCAGAAAAGCCGCGCAAAGGTTGGTGAATCCATCAACCCAAAACAAAAGAGTATAGTTGATCCTTGCGAAGATGCCGCCCAATGCTCCGCCAACGGCCCAGCCCAGGTTGATAGCCAAACGATTCAGGGAATAGGATCTTGTTCTGTTTTGTTCGCGGCTGTAATATGCTATCGCGGTAGAATTGGCGGGCCTGAACGATTCATTGACCACACTCAACAGAAATGTAAAGAAGCAAATAAGCGGGAAACTTTTCATCTGGCCCAGTACCACAAATAATATGGCGCCGCCGGCCAGGGTGATCACCTGAACCGGATAAAACCCAATCTTGTCTGTGAGCCTCCCTCCAATGAAACCTCCTGCCATGGCACCCAGTCCAAAAAAAGCCATTGCAATACCCGCCTGCCCGATGGAATAACCCATGGAAGGGCTGGTGAGATAAATGGTCATGAAGGGTATCACCATGGTGCCGCTCCTGTTGATGAGCATCACCAAAGAGAGCAGCCAGGTAGGTTTTGAAAGACCGGTATATGCATTCTTATATAACCTGATTGTATGACTCAGCATAATAGTTTGCAAAGAAAGAGAGTTCATTTCAACGCCTAAAATAAAATTGAGCTGCTTATCTAGATCCAGGTAAAATCTTTGGAACGGGGAATTTCTTTAAAGGCGGAAGCAAAGAATTCAGGTGGTTGAACCAGTTTGCGTTTTCGGGTGTCCATCCAGGCTCCATCGATGGTGATGATGGCCGCCAGTGTGCTGCCGTTGATGGTAATATGGTGCTGCATGCTCCACCTGGATTGATCTTCTTTGCTCTTGCAAATAACAAAGTCAATTTCCACTTTGTCGTTGAACCTGATTTCTTTTTT
>CALFNL010000170.1 GCA_937902875.1 uncultured Bacteroidota bacterium
AGTCGTCACAAAAGGATTGCCATCCCTGTCACCTCCGGGCCAGAACCCCATTTTTATTATCGGGTTATCTGGCGAAACAGATTCAGGCAGGCTGGTTTTCAAATAGGTCAAAATCTTGCCGGCAGCGGGATAAAAAACATTTTCGAGATACCATAAAAGACTAATGGCTTCGTCGTATGGACTTGGCTTGAGCTTCTTGAAGAAGGGAGTCTTTCCCAATTGTTGCAGGTACATATTGATCTGACCCGCGTTATTGTCTGCGATGGCCTTGCTCAAATCATTAATAATTCCTAATACGGCCCCGGGATAGAATTGTGTTGGATGCGCGGTCAATACGAGCCTTATCTCAAAATCTTTCAGCTTTTCCTTCAGTTCATCCTCTTTATGGAATTGAATTACTTCCGATTCCAGGTTTTTTAGGGTTCCCGGCCCGCTCATGTCGTTCACGTATCTGAATGCCGCGTCTTCCAAGGCATCGAAAAGAACCACCTGGCGTTCCACATATTGCACGAAGCGGAACAAGAGATCAAGCCTTTCCTCTTCTTTGGTGTAGGAAGTATGTTTGCTGAAGAATTGTTCAATGATCTGAACAGGACTGAGCTTCTTTTTATAGCCTTCTTCACAATTGTTGAGCAGGAGTGAGAGGAGTATGCCCGTCTTTTCGATCCTGTGAAAGGGCAATGAAGTGAACAAACTATTGTACAACTGGAATTTAATACCTACCAGGTTCTTGAATTGAACGAGTGCTGATGAATTTCCTGCCATTGATTATTGAACTGAATGGGTTAAGATAAAATTATGGTGATATCGGGTACGCCTATGCCAATGCCTCTCTTGCCGGGAATAACCCGGCCATTGCATAACCAAATTCTTTCATGATGGCAGGCTTGAAAAAGGAGCCATGAAATTACTTTAAATAAATGAATTATTTCCCCGTACCGGGTTTTTGTTCACAATCACTCCATTCAGGTTTCCGAAAAACTTCATCATTCAATTCCATCTTTGATGCGCGAAACGCTTATTCAAATCAGCAATGATCACTCTGAATACACTAACGCTTATTAGTTATTTGCAAATACTGAAATCCGGAGGCTCATCTCTTTGAATTTTTCTATTATTTCGGGAGCCTGCTTGTTATTTCAGAATTCTGATTTACCTTGGGGCCTCTTCAAAAAAAATGGCGCGATCGTCATCACATATCATGTTTTCTTCCCCGATTGTCCCGGCTTCCGGGTGGCAAATTAATACTACCATCACAACAACCCTTTAAGGGTTGAACAAGATTCATATCATCATTTGGGCACAGGCTATAATTGCGGGAATCTGCAGAGGGCCAGGTTTTCACTACATTCAAAAAATTCAACATGCAGGTATTAAAATTCGGCGGAACCTCCGTAGGCAATGCTGATCATATCAGGAAAGTAATAGAAATTGTAAGAAAGAAAGTTGCCGTAGACAAGACCATCATTGTGGTTTCTGCCATGAGCGGTACTACTGATGCGCTCATCCATTGCGGCGAACTGGCGTCTTCGGGTAATGAAGAATACAAGGATAAATTACTGGACATTGAACATCGTCACCTGAATACGGCTAAACAATTACTCCCGGTTCAGCAGCAGAGCGCCATTCTCAGCCAGGTGAAGAAGATGTGTAATGAGCTGGAAGATATTTGTAATGGAATATTCCTTCTCGGGGAATTATCTGCCCGCACCAAAGACCGGATCATGAGTTATGGTGAACTCATCTCATCGCAGATGATTACCGCCGCATTCAGGGCTTCGGATATTCCTGCTCATTGGAAGGACTCCAGGGAAATCATTTGCACTAACTCAGACTTTGGTCATGCCATTGTTGATTTTTCAGCCACAAACGAGAGAGTGAATAATTGTTTGGGAGAGATCAAAGAATCTTTGATCATAATGCCCGGATTCATTGCCAGTGACCACAAAGGAATTACCACTACATTGGGAAGGGGTGGCTCCGATTATACTGCCGCCATTCTTGCGGCTGCTTCCAATGCGAAGGAACTTGAGATCTGGACCGATGTTTCCGGCATGATGACGGCCGATCCCAGATGGGTGCCCAATGCCAGGGTGATCCCTTCAATATCATACCAGGAAGGCATGGAGCTTTCTCATTTTGGAGCTAAAGTAATTTATCCGCCTACCATACAGCCGGTCATGAGTAAAGGCATACCGGTATGGATCAAGAATACATTTGCCCCGTCAGATCATGGAACCATCATCGAAAACAAACCCAGTGCCAATGGAAAAGCCATCAGGGGGATATCCAGCATTGACAAGATTGCCCTGTTGAGCCTGGAGGGCAGTGGAATGGTAGGAGTGCCGGGTTTCTCCAGACGACTCTTTGAAGCGCTCTCAAACGCGCAGATAAATGTGATCCTGATTACCCAGGGGTCATCGGAACATTCAATTTGTGTGGGGATTGAAGCCGCGGCCGCAGACAAAGCAAAAGAAGTGGTTGACACGGTCTTCTCCAATGAGATTGTCATGGAAAAAGTGTCTCCCCTGGTGGTGGAAAGGGATTTATCCATCGTGGCCCTGGTGGGAGAAAATATGAAGAGCCATCCGGGTGTCAGCGGCAAAATGTTCGGAGCATTGGGTAGAAATGGCGTGAATGTGAGAGCGATCGCGCAGGGTTCTTCGGAAAGAAATATTTCGGCGGTGATTGCTACACGAGACGTGCGCAAGGCAATCAATATCCTGCACGAAGAGTTCTTTGAAACCAGCTTTAAGCAGGTCAATCTATTTGTGGTGGGTACGGGGAATGTGGGAAGCAAGCTGCTTGCCCAACTCAAACAGCAGCAACATTATCTGGCAGAACATCTTCGTCTGAACGTTAGGGTTGTAGGGTTGGCAAACAGCCGGAAGATGCTGGTGAATGAGGAAGGGATCGACACGGGCAAGTGGAAGGATCTTCTCCAGGACGGCGAGGCCGCGAGCCTTGACCGGTTTGTAGGAATGATCCTGAGCAAGAATCTCCGCAATGCCGTGTTCGTAGACATCACCGCCAGCGAAAAAGTGGCTTCAGTATATGACCGGCTCCTGCAGAAATCTGTTTCCGTAGTGGCCTGCAATAAAGTAGCCGCATCATCTTCCTACAGCAATTATAAAAAACTCAAGGACCTCGCCACCGAATTCAATGCGCAGTTCCTGATAGAAACCAATGTGGGTGCGGGTTTACCGGTTATAGGAACCTTGAATGACCTGATGCGAAGCGGCGACAAGATCAACCGGATAGAAGCCGTATTGAGCGGAACTTTGAATTTTGTATTCAACCATTACAATGGAGAGAAAAGTTTCGCGGATGTGGTGAAAGATGCGCAGGACCAGGGTTATACGGAACCGGATCCGAGACTGGACCTCAGTGGCACGGATGTGATGCGTAAGATCATGATATTGGCACGTGAAGCTGGCAATCAACTCGAAATGAGCGATATTATATGCAATGGTTTCCTCCCGGAGAGTTGCATGGAGGGCAATGTTGCCGAATTCTACGAAGAAATGAGGAAGCATGAACAACATTTCAGGAATCTCTACGACATTGCCGTTTCGAAGAACAGCAAACTGAAATTCGTTGCAAAATATGAAAATGGCAAAGCGGAATGTGGTCTTCAGTATATATCACCCGAGCAGGACCTGTATCATCTGTATGGGAAGGATAATGTGGTGTTGTTCTATACGGATCGCTATCCCGTACAACCACTGGTGGTAAAGGGTGCGGGGGCCGGGGCTGAAGTTACTGCTTCGGGTGTATTTGCCGATATCATCAGGGCCGCAAGATAATGAGGGCCTGATCTGTATTCAATTTTTTCAATTTGAAAACCAAGCGTCATGAGCCATGTAAAAGTTTATTCTCCGGCAACGGTTGCCAACCTGGTATGCGGTTTCGATGTGCTCGGCATGGCGCTGAATGAACCATTTGATATTATGACAATCAGGTTGATCGATGAACCTACGGTTGTCATTCACAACGAAGATGATTTTGATTTGCCCACAGACCCTTCCAGGAATGTGGCAGGTGTGGCATTGCTGGCCATGATAGAAAAGCTTGACAATAAGATGGGATTTGACATCTGCATTGAAAAAAGGATCAAACCTGGAAGCGGGATTGGCTCCAGCGCTGCGAGTGCCGCCGGGGCCGTGGTGGCTGCCAATCAATTATTGGAAATCCGCTTTTCGGCTATAGAATTAGTGCAGATGGCGATGAATGGTGAAAAGCTGGCTTCAGGAGTAAAGCATGCCGACAATATTGCTCCCTGTATTTATGGTGGCCTCACGCTCATCAGGAGCATACATCCACTTGATATAGTGGAATTAAATCCGCTTCCATTGTACGTAACAATCGTGCATCCCCAGATTGAGGTGAAGACTTCGGATGCGAGGCAGATATTGAAGAAACAGATCCTGCTGAAAGACGCCATCAGGCAATGGGGCAATATCGCGGGTCTGGTGGCCGGCCTCATGAAATCGGATTATGATCTCATTGGGCGTTCACTCGAAGACGTTATTATAGAGCCGATCCGCAGCATTCTGATCCCCGCATTCGACGAAGTCAAGTCAAAATGCAGGGAAGCCGGCGCTCTCGGCGGTGGCATCTCCGGTTCGGGCCCTTCAATTTTCATGCTCAGCAGGGATGCGGAAACGGCAGGCGAAGTGGAATTGGTTATGAAAGAAGTGTATAACAGGGTTGGCATAGACTTTAATACTTATGTAACAACCGTGAATAAGGTGGGAGTAAAAATTGTAAAGGAGAAATGATTATGTCTCATCCCTGGTTCAGATGGAATTAGCTCAGGGCCGAATCAAATGAGCCGGGCAAAGAATTCAAAAATCAAACAGGAATTTTCAGATTCTATTTTGGCTGCATTCAATTGGCAATATGAAATATTTTAGTCTCAATAATCAGTCCCCATCCGTTACATTCAAAGAAGCGACATTCCGTGGCCAGGCGCCGGATAAGGGACTCTATTTCCCCGAATCAATACCGGTTATTGAAAGAGATTTGATCGAAAATATCGGCAGCTATGCCGATGATGAGATTGCCTACCAGGTGATCAAGCCCTATATTGGAGATGAGATTCCCGCTGCGGAATTACGGAGAATCGTGAGGGAAACGATTGCATTTCCCATACCGCTGGTCAATATTTCAAAAGGAATCTATTCGCTCGAGCTATATCATGGGCCTACACTTGCTTTTAAGGATGTAGGAGCCAGGTTCATGAGCAGGTGCCTGGGTTATTTTTCTTCAGGGAAAAAAGGTAAGACGATTGTGTTGGTAGCCACTTCCGGCGACACTGGCGGTGCGGTGGCCAACGGATTTCACAATGTGGATTCTGTAGAGGTCGTGATCCTGTTTCCTTCCGGAAAGGTGAGTGCCGTGCAGGAAAAGCAGTTAACCACGCTGGGTAATAATATACACGCTTTGGAGATAACAGGCAATTTCGATGACTGTCAGCTCCTGGTGAAACAGGCTTTTGCCGACGCAGACCTGAATCGTAAATTATTTCTCACGTCTGCAAATTCCATAAATGTAGCGCGCTGGCTGCCGCAACAGTTCTATTATTTCCTGGCCTATAAACAATGGCAGCATAAGGAACAGGCTCCCGTTTTTTCGGTGCCCAGTGGAAATTTTGGAAATATCTGCGCCGGAATCCTGGCGCATATTTCCGGAATGCCGGCAACTCATTTCATCGCCGCCTGCAATGTGAACGATGTGGTGCCACAGTATCTGTTGAAGGGTCTCTATGAACCCAGGAAGGCGATACCCACCTTGTCGAATGCAATGGATGTAGGCGATCCAAGTAATTTCGTGCGGATCCTCCAGATATTTGACCAGGACCTCCCAAGGTTGAGGGAATTATTGTCGGGCTTCACTATTACGGATGAAGAAACGAGGGCAACTATCAGGAGGATCAAAGCCGACACAGGCTATTTATTGGATCCTCATGGCGCAGTGGGCTATCTGGCTCTCGAACGCTGGCTTCAAATGCATCCTGGAATGGCAGGGATATTTCTCGAAACGGCCCATCCGGTCAAATTCTTCGATGTTGTGGAACCTCTGATCGGCGAATCTGTACCCATACCCTCAGGCATTGCTTCCATTTTGCATAAACCAGGGGAGAGCCGGTTGATGAAATCTGACTATGACAATCTGAAAGAATTCCTGCTGGGAATCTGACAGACATTTGCCGCATTCCTTCATATTTTCTTTCGATATTTGCATTAGATGGAAATGAGACTATGCACGACATTGAGCCTTTTTACAACTGGCGTCACCTATATACTACAGAGACGGATGTGAGGTCTCCCTTTTATGGAAGGGAATACAGCGAGTTTGAATATTCCCAGGCCGTTTACAACTACTATATTCATCCGCAATGGGACGATTTTGATTCGCGAACCCTATACATGAAAATCCTTTATGCTGATTATGACCAACATTTCGTAATCATAGAATTGATCGGCGAATGGAATGATGCCATTGAAAATGATATCATGACTTTACGGAGAGAGGTCACGGATATTTTATTCATGGAAGGGATCTACAAATTCATAATCATTGCGGAAAATGTTCTCAATTTTCACAGTAGTGACGACAGCTATTACGAAGATTGGTACCAGGAGCTGGAGGAAGAACACGGATGGATCACTATTTTGAATATGCCGGAGCAATCTCAATACGATTTCAGGAAGGCCAGGCTCAATCGCTATGTTGAATTACTCGACTTTCCTCACTGGCGAACCATGCAGCCTCAACACTTATTTCACCTTATTGACAATTTCCATAATATGCGTCTGGCCTAATAATACCAGGAATAAATCTGTTTCGGCCAGGGAATCGCGCTCCAGGGATATTTTCTATTGTTACGGGAAAGCGCTGTCCCATCATGGGTTCCAGGTCATTTGGGATTGCAATTATCTTCAATTTGGGGGCATCCGGGGCCAAAATAATCCCGTAAACTGATTTTAGAGAGCATTCGTGCTTTATTTTTGCACACGAATCTCCAAACCATTTCTTCATATATGACCTGGCAACAAATTTTCACTTCGTCCGTAGGTAAAAAAATTGTGATGGGGCTTACAGGACTTTTCCTGATTTCATTTCTCGTGGTACATTCCGGAATCAATGCCTGCATCTGGGCCAATGATCATGGCGAAATGTTCAACAAGGCCGCGCATTTCATGGGGGCAAGTGTTGTGATCCGCATTCTGGAAAATGGACTCTTTGTGGGATTCATCATTCATATCGTACAGGGCTTCATATTAGTGGCGAAAAATCGATCCAGGAGAAAGATTGGTTACCAGGTGGCTCTTGGCAACAGGGGGAGCAGATGGTATAGCCGCAGCATGGGTTTGTTGGGAACGCTGATACTTCTTTTCCTGGTTCTTCATTTGTATCATTTTTGGACCCCGAGCAGGCTGGGTGGTTATTTCAACATTCATGAATTGCAGCCCGTGGCTTATGAAAATGGAAAAGAAATTCATAACCTCTATGCGGAAATGCTGCAGGTGTTTCAGGGCAATTCCCCGGTGGTATTGATCTATGTTCTCGGATGCTTTTCTCTTTCTTTCCACCTGATGCATGGTTTTCAAAGTGCGTTCAGAACACTTGGACTGCACAATCAGAGATATGTGGTGATTGTAAAAACTGTAGGAACTTTGTATTCAATAATTATACCGCTGGCCTTAGCCATGATGCCATTGAGCATATATTTTCATTGGGTGAACTGAAAGCGTAGCAGAAAACGAAAAATACCGGTGATGGTGTGGGATTGAAACGGGCGTCGTCCTGCGGAATCGAAATATTCATCAATCAAATAAGCAATCAACTTCATATGTTGAATTCCAAAATCCCTGCGGGTCCCTTAGAAGATAAATGGATGAATTACAAATCGACCTGTAAACTGGTGAATCCTGCCAATAAACGAAAGCTGGAAATCATCGTAGTGGGAACCGGTTTGGCCGGGGCCTCTGCCGCAGCGTCTCTGGGAGAACTCGGTTATAAAGTTAAGTGTTATTGTTTTCAGGATTCTCCACGGCGCGCGCATTCCATTGCCGCGCAGGGCGGAATCAATGCGTCAAAAAATTATCAGAACGACGGGGATTCTGTATTCCGTTTATTTTACGATACCATCAAAGGAGGAGACTACCGCTCCAGGGAAGGTAATGTGCACCGGCTGGCGGAGGTCAGTGGAAATATAATTGACCAATGTGTGGCTCAGGGTGTTCCCTTTGCAAGGGAATATGGAGGACTATTGAGTAACCGCTCATTTGGCGGCACACTCGTTCAAAGAACTTTTTACGCTGCCGGTCAAACGGGGCAGCAATTATTGATAGGTGCTTACCAGGCTTTAGAGAGACAGGTGGCTCTGGGCAATGTGAAAATGTACAACCGGCATGAAATGCTTGATGTGGTGATGATTGATGGCAAGGCGAGAGGAATCATTGTCAGAGATCTCATAACGGGTAAGCTGGAACGCCATTTTGCACACGCGGTATTATTGTGCAGCGGTGGATATGGAAATGTATTCTATTTATCTACCAACGCCATGGGATCCAATGTAACGGCAGCCTGGAAGGCGCATAAAAAAGGCGCTTATTTCGCGAATCCCTGCTATACCCAGATCCATCCTACCTGTATTCCGGTTACTGGTGATCATCAGTCGAAACTGACCCTGATGTCTGAAAGTTTGAGAAATGATGGAAGGATTTGGGTGCCCCTGAAGAAAGGCGACGACCGAAAACCGACTCAAATTCCGGAAAATGAAAGAGACTATTACCTTGAAAGAAGATACCCGGCATACGGAAACCTGGTGCCCAGAGACGTAGCGTCCAGGGCCGCAAAAGAAAGATGCGACGAGGGGTATGGAGTAGGCAGCTCCAGGCAGGCTGTTTATCTTGACTTTGCCACGGCCATCCATCGTTATGGATTGATGGAAGCAGGTAAACAGGGCATTGAAAATGCAGATGCCGACACCATAATTAAGTTGGGCAGGGAAGTAGTGAAAGAAAAATACGGAAACCTTTTCGACATGTACGAAAAGATAACGGGGGAGAATCCTTATCTAGTGCCGATGCGCATCTACCCCGCGGTTCACTATACCATGGGTGGACTCTGGGTTGACTATGAATTGATGACGAATATTCCCGGTCTCTACTGTTTGGGAGAGGCCAATTTTTCTGACCATGGTGCCAACAGGCTTGGTGCTTCTGCGCTCATGCAGGGTCTGGCCGACGGGTACTTTGTAATCCCCTACACAATCGGGAATTATTTGGCCAACGAAATCAGAACCGAAAACATTCCAACGGATCATCCGGCTTTTGTGGAAGCAGAAAAAGCCGTTAGTGATCGGATCAGCAGGCTCATGAATATAAAGGGTAATCAAAGCGTTGAAAGTTTTCATAAGAGGCTCGGCAAGATCATGTGGAATAAATGCGGAATGGCCAGAAATGCTGATGGTCTCAAAGAAGCCATTGGCGAAATTCGCACGCTGCGGGAAGAATTCTGGAGAGATCTGAAGATCCCGGGTGATATCAACGACCTGAACCCGGAACTTGACAAAGCGGGCAGGGTGGCAGATTTTATGGAGTTAGCCGAACTCATATGCATAGACGCTTTGGATCGGAATGAGAGTTGTGGCGGACATTTTCGCGAAGAGTATCAAACGCCGGAAGGAGAGGCCCTGCGGCGGGATGATCAGTATCAGTATGTGGCCGCATGGGAATTGCAGGGAGAAAACAAATGGGAATTGCACAAGGAAGAATTGGAATTTGAAGTTGCAAAACCCAGCCAGCGGAGCTATAAATAGTTACCACTTTCTTTTCGCCTGAACCGATCCGCGAATTCGAAAGTTGAATGCGGCATTAATTTGATTCATTAAATAATAAGAGACAGAATTGTCTGTATAATTTTATTATGGAACATTATAAAATGAACCTCACCCTGAAGGTCTGGCGGCAAAAAAACCACCAGGATAAGGGACAGTTTGTAACATACCAGGTAGCAGGGATTTCTTCTGAGATGTCATTCCTGGAAATGTTCGATGTACTCAATGAAAATCTCATAGAAGAAGGGAAAGAGCCCATTGCCTTTGACCACGATTGCAGGGAAGGAATATGCGGCACGTGCTCCATGTATATCAATGGCAGACCTCATGGCCCCTGGCAGGGAACCACTACCTGCCAATTGCACATGAGGGCCTTTAAGGATGGCGATACGATTGTTGTGGAGCCCTGGCGCGCCAATGCATTTCCTGTGGTGAAAGACCTGATAGTTGATCGTTCCGCATTCGACCGCATTATTCAGGCGGGGGGATTCATTTCTGTTAATACCGGAAATGCCGTGGATGGTAATACGCTGCCCATTGAAAAATCAAGGGCCGACGAATCATTCGCGGCCGCTGCCTGCATTGGTTGCGGAGCCTGCGTAGCAGCCTGCAAGAATAGTTCTGCCATGCTATTTGTATCAGCCAAAGTTTCACATCTGGCATTATTGCCACAGGGCGAACCCGAAAAGCATAGCCGCGTGCTCAATATGATCACCCATATGGATAAGGAAGGATTCGGCGCCTGTTCCAATACAGGGGCCTGCGAAGCTGTTTGCCCCAAGGAGATATCTCTCGATAATATCGCGAGACTCAACATGGAATATCTTGGATCTTCACTCACAATGGATAAGTAGCCCTTCCTCAATAAGGCACTAAGCGCGATTTTAATGGCCAGGTTCCGGATACCGCAAAAGGCCTCAGAGCCTCTTTTTGCCATTGATAAACAATAAATTCTAAATTTAGGCATTGTTAGAAAAATAGAAGGATTGAAAGACCGCCTGATTCTGATAATGCTAAGTTTGGTGCTGGTGCAGAGTGGTTATGCCCAACTGAATCCTTCGCCTTCCAATTTGCGCAATAAATACCTTCATGCGCAGAAAGATACCATACAAATAGACAGCCTCAGTATCATCCCCAATTCATTCACCATTCCGGGAATTGACAAATCGAGTTGGGAATTGGATTATTTCAATGCAAGACTGATATGGAAGAAGAAACCCGCAACAGACAGCGTACTGAGTTTCTACCGAGTATTTCCAGGGAGGTTTAATACGGTATATCAACGCCTGAAATTTGACAGCATACAAAATAATATCATTGGCTCCCCTATAACGATCAATTATGGAAACGAGTTGCAGAACTCCATTTTCGATTTTGGCAGCGTAAATTATAATGGGAGTTTTGGCAGGGCGCTCTCCTTCGGCAACCGCCAGGATGTAGTGGTAAATTCCAGCCTGAACCTCCAAATGAACGGCTACCTCGGCGACAGCATCGAAGTATCCGCGGCCATCAGTGACAATAATATTCCGATTCAGCCCGACGGCAATACTCAAAATCTCAATGAATTTGACAAGGTATTCATCCAGTTTAAAAAAAGGGGATGGCATTTTGATATCGGAGATATCGATATCCGACAGCAGCAAAGCTATTTTCTCAATTTCTATTCCCGGCTCCAAGGGGCGGCATTCGAACAAAACAGCAAGATCGGGAAGAATTCCTCCAATGATATCCTTGTGAGTGGCGCGGTGGCAAAGGGCAAATTTACCAGGAATATCTTTCAGGGAGCAGAAGGTAACCAGGGACCCTACAGACTCACGGGCGCCAACAATGAATTGTTCTTTATTGTGCTGGCAGGCACCGAGCGGGTATTCATAGATGGGGAACCCATGCAAAGGGGAGAGGACCAGGACTATGTGATCAACTACAATACGGCCGAAATAACCTTTACGCCTAAACGAATGATCACCAAGGATAGCAGGATACAGGTGGAATTCGGTTATGCAGACAGGAATTACCTGAACTCGCAATTGTATGCCATGGATGAAGTAAAAATCAACAATAAGCTCAAACTCAAACTCGCCGCTTATAATAACGCCGATGCCCGGAATTCTCCCGTGAACCAGACCCTGGACCCAAAGCAGCGGCAGTTTCTCGCCGATATTGGAGACAGCACACAAAACGCCTATTATCCATCGGCTTCCATTGACACCTTCTCGGCTTCCAAGATCCTATACAGGAAAATTGATACACTCGTGAACGGAGTATTGCTGGATTCCATATACGTATATTCCACTAACGCGTCTGATACCCTTTACAGCCTGGCTTTTTCAGATGTGGGAGTGGGCAAGGGTGATTACCTGACCGACGAGAGCAATGCGGCCAATGGCAAGATATTCAGGTGGGTTGCTCCCGACATTAACAATAATAAGCAGGGGCAATATGAACCGAAGATACTGTTGATAGCACCCAGGAAACAGCAATTGATAAGCCTTGGCGCGGAATATGCGCTCTCCGCCAACAGTACCATCAGCACCGAATTGGCCATGAGTAATTTTGACGTAAATACATTTTCCAGTAGGAATAAATCAGACAATACCGGATTTGCGGCAAGGCTCCTCCTCAATAATACCAGGCAGATAAAAAATTCATCCAAAGGCCTGCAATCTCAAACCAACCTCGGATACGAATGGGTGCAATCTGCCTTCAAACCCATAGAAAGACTCAGGGCCGTTGAATTCAACAGGGAATGGGGTCTGCCACTGAATGCCGGCCCTGCTACTGAAAATATTCTGAAGGCAGGCGTACAACTCAGGGATAGAACAGGATTCAATCTCCAATACCAGTTGTCATCATACGTTCGCAGCGATCATTACAATGGATTACGAAACAGCATCCTCCACAGCGCCATCATCAAAGGCTGGCGAATTAATGACCAGATTAATATCACCAATATCAACCAGCAAACCCAAAAGGGATATTATCTGAAGCCATCGTTGGATATTTCCAGGGCCTTCCCTAAAATCGGCAATTATACGCTTGGAGGAACTTACAGCCTGGAAAAGACTTTTCTGAAATACAAACAATATGATTCCCTGAACCTGGAGAGTTTTTCCTTTGATACCTGGCAGGCCTACCTGAAATCGCCTGAAAACAAGCCTAATAAATGGGGCCTCACATATTTCACCAGGATCAATAAATATCCCTCCAAAAATGAATTGCTTAAATCAGATAGGAGCAATAATGTGAACCTCTATGCCGAACTTCGAAAAAATCCCAGGCACCAGTTCAGGCTGAGCGCCAGTTATCGCCGCTTGAATATTCTCGACAGTACCGTTACCAGTCAAAAGCCAGACGAGACTGTGCTGGGAAGGGCAGAATATTTTGTGAATGAATTCAAGGGGCTGCTTAACGGCAATATCCTATATGAAGTAGGTACCGGTCAGGAACAAAAAAGGAATTTCACCTATCTTGAAGTGCCTGCCGGCCAGGGTGAATATACCTGGATTGATTATAATAACGACGGAATCCCTCAATTGAATGAATTTGAAGTGGCCCAGTTCCAGGACCAGGCAAAATACATCAGGGTATTCACCCCCACTAATGAATATATCAGAGCAAATTATCTTCAATTCAACTATAGTATCATAATAAATCCCCGGTCTGCAATCAAGACCGCCGATGCGGGTTCTTTCCTGAAATTCCTCGCACGCATATACCTTCAGAGCTCCCTGCAAATTTTCAAGAAGGAAAAGTCTGATCACCTGGTGAATTTCAACCCTTACAAGACCGCCATTTATGATACTTCATTAATCACGCTTAACCAGGTATTCACGAATTCATTTTCGTTTAACCGGTATAGTAATGTATGGGGGATTGACATCAACAATATCAGGAATAGTTCCAAGGCTTTTCTCACTTACGGCTACGAAAGCCATAGGCAAAATGACTGGAATCTAAAGGCAAGATGGAATGTCAGCCGGAATTTCCTCCTGGAAGTCAATAACAAGAAGGCGCTGAACGAACTGGCTACCCCTACCTTCAGTAACCGCAACTACCTGGTAGAGGGATATTCCGTGGAACCCCAATTGGTGTACACCCGGGGTACCAATTTGAGAATCATGCTGGGCTACAAATTCGACAACAAGAAAAACACGGATTCCATCCAAAAGGCAACCATCCATTCGATCAATTCGGAAATAAAGTACAATGTATTGTCCAATAGCTCCGTGAGCGCCAGGTTTACGTATAGTCATATCCGGTACCTTGATCCGCCAGATAATGTTCCCAATACCACGGTTTCCTATATCATGCTGGACGCCCTGCTGCCTGGGAAAAATTTTTTATGGACTATTGATTTTACCAAGAGACTGACTTCATTCCTGGAGCTCAATTTTCAGTATGAGGGGCGCAAATCCGGTCAATCGGGCACCGTGCATATCGGCAGGGCCGCTTTGAGGGCATTATTCTAAAAACAGGTCCAACCGGGGATTGAAGAGGATCGATCTTTCCTGGTCAATATCTATGCTCTTGAACCAAATCTAATTTCCATAACCGTCAACACAAAATAAAACCGGAAGCTGGCATCCAGCTCCCGGTTTTTCTTGTACCTGATATATATATTAGCTTACTCTATTATCCGAATATTCCACCTTTTTTAAGGGTTACAGTACCGTCTCCGATCTTGAAACCATTCTGGTAAACATCAACCTTATAAGTTCCGGGTTTATATTTTTCAGTTTGTTTCAGATCAAAGCTCACGCTCTTGCGTTTTCCTTGTTCGTAGTCAACTGAAACTTTATTGGTAAAGGTCTTGTCGCCTTCTTCGCGGCTGGTAAATGTTCCGGAACCCAGTCCATCTTCAGTTACAACTTTGCCGTCGGGATTGGTTACTACTACATAGAGATCTTTTGTACCGGTAGTTGCCAGTCTGTTTTCAACGTCGAAGGTGATCCTGAATTTGTCGGCTCTCTTGGCCTTGGTGGTAGTGACTTCTTTGCCACTGCTCTTTTGATTGATTGCCGCGATCTGGAAATTCGATGCATTAAGTGTGGAGCCCACATCAACTTTACCTTCCAGGTCTTTTTTCACCGTTTGAGTTGCAACCAATGTATCAGAAAGCTGTTGTTTTTCTGTAGTTAATGTCTCGTTTGCGGTAGTGAGAGTCTGGTTTTCACCCTTGAGCCTTTCAATTTCCTGAACGTATTCTTCAATCTTGCCGTTCAATTGATTGATCAGTTTGCGGGCTTCAGCCAGGTCGGCTGCAGTAGCTCCCTGCTTGTTTATCAGGGTCTTGATCCTGGATCTCATCACGTCCACATCCTTGTCCCTGGTCTTTACCAGGCTATCCAATCTTGAATTTTCGGAAGTCATTTTATCCAATCTGATTTCAGCAGCCTGGTAGTCGGTCATCAATTGATTCCTGACTGAATCCAGAGATGCATATTGAACATCCTTTTGCTGGATAACTTCTTTGGTTTTACTTTTATCGTAAATGATATAACCCCATGTTCCTAACAGGGCAGCGATGAGAACACCGTATATAATTCCACGGTTGTCCTTTTTCGGGGGTTGTGAGGTGTTAGTTGCCGAAGGATAATTTGAAGCGCTCATAGTTTTTATTTTTTAGTTGGTTTTTACAAATTTTGTTACTAGTGTTAAACCAGATACAATTAACTGATTTGTTGGTACTTGATATCGAAACAGTCCCGGGTGTTGCCGATTTCCAGCAATTGCCTGATTATTGGAAAGAACTCTGGATGGACAAGATTTCCAAAACCATGCCAGAAAATTCAACTGCAGCCGAATTTTATGTGCAAAAGGCTGGTATTCTGGCTGAATTTGGCAGAATCATTTGTATTTCCACAGGATTCTTCTATCACGATACAGCCGGAAAAACCTGTTTTAAGCTTAAATCCATCAGTGGTGACGATGAAACGGATTTGTTGAAATCTTTTATTGACCTGCTGGATCGGTTCACTGAAAAAAGGGGAAGATTCGCGTTTTCCGGCCATAACTTAAAAGAATTCGATATTCCATATATTTCCAGAAGGATGCTGATTAAGCAGGTTCCCCTGCCTTCTTCCATGCAATTCAGCGGCAAAAAGCCCTGGGAAACAAACCTTGTGGATACCATGGAACTTTGGAAATTCGGAGATTATAAAAATTATATCTCACTCAAATTGCTGGCTGAAGTTCTCGGCATTGCCACTCCCAAAGACGATATTGACGGTTCCATGGTCAGAGAAGTATATTATGCAGAAAAGAACCTTCCCCGGATAGTAAATTATTGTCAGAAGGATGTGGTGACAGTGGCAAATATCATTCTTCGCTTTAAGAACTTGCCATTATTGGCTCCGGAAAATATCTTTGTGGCCGATTAGCGATCATCTTTCAGGGTAAATCTCAATCTTTTCGCTTAGGTGGCGAAGGGGCATTAACCAAACCTTTTAGGACCCTGATAAAGAGTAAAAACAAATTAATCTGTCAATGAGCGCGGAAAAAATCATTGCCGAATGGAAGAAAAAGGTCTTTAAGCCCATCTATTGGCTGGAAGGTGATGAAGATTATTATATAGACAAAGTTGTGCAATATGCGGAACACCATATCCTTCCTGAATCGGAGGCCGCATTCAACCTTTCAGTATTCTATGGTAAGGACGCGTCCTGGGCAGATGTATTAAATGCCTGCAGGAGATATCCCATGTTTGCCGAAAAGCAGGTGGTGCTTCTTAAAGAAGCGCAGCAGATGAAAGAAATAGATAAACTGGAATCCTATATTGAGAAGCCACTATCTTCCACGGTTTTCGTTGTTTCATACAAAGAAAAAAAGATGGACGGCAGATCCCGTCTGGCAAAATTGCTGAAGCAGCAGGGAGGCCTCCTGACCACGAAAAAACTTTATGATAGCCAACTGCCGGAATGGACTACTGAAATGGTGCAGCAAAAAGGCTATAGCATTTCACAGAAGGCCCTGGCCCTACTGGTGGATCATATTGGCAACGACCTCAGCAGGATCGATAAGGAAGTGGACAAGATCATCATAAATCTTGGAGACCGGAAGAACATTACCGAGGAAGAAATTGAAAAATATGTGGGGATCAGCAAGGAATACAATGTTTACGAATTGCAAAACGCCATGGCGAGGAAGGATCTTTCAAAGGCCATTCGGATCATTCAATATTTTGACGCTAACCCAAAAGCGGCACCGATCCAGTTGGTTCTGCCAACACTATATAATTTCTTCAGTAAGGTCATCATGCTTTTCTCCCTCTCTTCCTCCGATGAAAAAGCCGCGGCCTCCGCGATCGGTGTAAATCCTTTTTTCATGAAAGATTATTTGCTGGCCGCAAAAAATTACACGGCCACCGGTGCAGAGCAGGCCCTGCTCTTATTGCACTTTTATAACCTCAAAACGGTTGGCGTGAACGACGCGGGTACGGAGGATGCCTCTCTGATGAAGGAAATGGTTGTGAAAATGATGAATAGTCGCTGAGAAAAAAGATTGGGAAGACCCTCCAGATGATTATCTGCGTTCTTACAAGGCCTTCAGAGCGGCATTCTTATCCCTTGCCAATTGTTCCTTCAAAGCATCCAGGCCGCTGAATTTTTCTTCGCTCCGCAGGAATCGCTTCAGGGATACCCGCAAATAGTCTCCATAAATGTCTTTATCAAAATCAAAAATATTGACCTCAATTACCCGCTGCCTGCCATCCACCGTAGGCCTCACTCCAATATTCATCATGCCATTCCGGACCACTCCGGGCTCATTCCTATTCTCTATCGTTACGGCATACACGCCGTTACCCGGCACCAGCTTCTCCGCGTCTTTCATTTGCAGGTTGGCAGTAGGATAGCCGATGGTTCTGCCCAGCTTATTGCCCTCAGTCACTTTGCCTTCAAAAAAATAATCATATCCCAATAATTCATTTGCCTCATCCAGCTCTCCGCGAAGCAGGGATTCTCTGATCCGTGTGGAACTCACCGAAATATTCTGCAGTACCTGCTGCGGAATTTCCTTTACTGTATATTCCAGCGAGGCTGAGAATTCTTCCAGCATCCGGTAACTGCCTGCCCGCCCTTTTCCAAAGCGGTGATCATAGCCAACTATCACCGTATGCGGCCTGAAGCAGGCCACCAGGAACTCTTTGATATAGGCCTCAGCAGTCAGTTCAGAAAAAGCCTTTGTAAAAGACATGATCACCAGGTGGTCAATCCCTAATCTTGCCAGGAGCTCAATTTTTTCCTGGAGAGTGGTCAGTAATTTTATGGATGCATCACTGCTCACCACCTTCCTGGGGTGGGGATGGAATGTTATGATCACAGTTTCACCACCTATCTTTTCCGCTTCGGCTTTCAACTGATGAATGACCTGCTGATGACCCTTGTGTACACCATCAAACATGCCAATGGTTACCACGGCCTTCCTGAAAGCCGGCATTTGATTGATGTCATTATGTACTTTCATGATTGATCTGATACCAGTCTCCCTTTTTTCTTCCCGTAGGTAATAATTGACGATCCATTGAAGCAGCAACATTGCTTAGCTCACCTGGCCGCCACTAATCAGGGCGCAAATCTAATGGATAATTGAAAATTGAATATTGAGTCATGAATATTTACTTTTGCTGGCTCTAATGCATCCCCATGAGTTTATATGATGAAAGAGGGGTCTCGGCCCGAAAAGAAGAAGTACATCAGGCCACAGCGAATCTGGACCCGGGGCTCTATCATGCCGCTTTCTGCAAGATTTATGCTGAATTCCTT
>CALFNL010000171.1 GCA_937902875.1 uncultured Bacteroidota bacterium
CCTTCAGCATTGCTGACTCCGTTGCTGTGGTTCGAAATGGCCATCTGGAAAAAAGATCTGAAAAACGTCGATGGGGTGTATTTGCCGGATTCAAATTTTCGCTCAAGTAATTCTGCCCAGAATGGTATGCAATTTTTGTTTCAGCCTCCGTAAAATGCGGAGGCTTTTTATTAATAAGATTAATTTATGGGGCAATGGAATATATTTTGTGCGCTATTGCAACATTCAGACTGTAAATATTTCATGATCAATATTTGCTCTCCACTTGTGCCAGATTATGTATTCAATCAAACATTCTAACGCAAGTTAGGGGGATGAGTGGTATTTAGAAATATAATGATGGCTAATGATAAAATAATTTACGGTTGTGATATGGTTGGTTTGAATTCGAAAAAGAGCTGCATCTTTTCTATTCTTCCGGATACTTCTATTTTTTTATTTAGGTAAAACGTCTTTGAATTTGCAAAAAGCAGCCTCAAAAACGAGGACAGTGTATTTGCCCTATGCCTTTACAGAGCAGGGAGTTGCAATGTTAAGGGGCATCTCAAACCGCGATGGGGCTATTAATATTAATATTCCCATCATGAGGGCCTTCGTTGAGACAAGAAAGGCTTTATTATTTCAAGCGTTTCAAAGAAAATTGGAGGACCGGGAAAGAATTGCATTCAGGAAAAGAAAGCTATTTACGGCTCGAATGAGTAATAAAAGAACCACTTGCAGGGCAAAAAACAGATGCCTTTCAACAAGGAGGCGATGCCTGCAATATGGCACGGTAGTTAAGGGCCCGGCCAGCCTCTTCTGAGTTTCTTCATCATCTTCCGTTTGACCGCAGAACCGTTATTTCTTTCTTTTCATCATCATCAAATGTCTTCTTTACTATATAATGCCATTGCTTGTCTGGTACATCCACAAAAAAGATGTCGCCGGTCTTGTGTTTCTGGACGGCGGTCTGGAATTCTGCAGGCAGCATTTCGGGTCCGAAAAACCAGCCGGTATCACCATGCGTGGTGTTGCCATCCATGGTGTATTGATCGGAGAGCTGAGCGAATGAACTGCCTTCGGAAATCTTTTGCAGGATAATTTTCTTAAGACTGTCAACCTGTGACGGGGATAATGATCCACCATCCAGGAAAATATAGCTTGCCCTGAAGGAGATAGATTCCTTTGTGTCGATAACCTTATAGGTAACATAACCAACGGAAAAAATATCGCCTTTATTTTGCTTCAACAATCTCTTGTCAATAAGGGCACTGTCTTTTCCTTTGGTCAGGTAGAGCAGAGCCGGTTTGAGAGGCGCGTTGGCATCGATATATTTTTGTGCTTCCTGAACGGTCCCGATCTTTTCAAATTGTTCTCTAACCGTTGGTTGCGCAAACACTGATGTTGAAAAGAGCAGGAATAGGCCCACAAGACTTTTTTTCATATTCTTATTTTTTATCTGAAACATAAAAAGAGATGGCTCCATTATTTGATTATAAAAGACGGAACAGGGTTTATGAAGATACATTTTTTCATATTAAAGGGCGTACTAAGAACTGCAAAAGAATGGTAAAAGTTTCACAGTGGTTTTCGATGGCTGGGAACAAGGGTTTTTAAGTTTAAGCATGGGAATATCAAAAAATATGCTAGAATTGTTATGCCTTTCCCATCGCGCTTTAATAAGGAGAGCATGTGGAGCGTCCATAATGAATTTCATTGATGATTAAATAGTGAAAGAATCAAACACACTCATTGTTGGAGCAAGTATTTCCGGTTTGGCCCTGGCCGCCTGTTTGCAAAAAAGGAGGATAGGATATATTATAATTGAAAAAGAAGCACAAATAGCTACTCCCTGGCGTAACCATTATGACCGGTTGCATTTGCATACAAATAAGAGTCTGTCATACCTGCCTTACAAAAAATTTGAACGCGGAATCCCACGATATCCCTCCCGCCAGCAGGTAGTTGAATATTTAGAAGATTACCAGAAGGAATTTAATATCAATCCCATTCTCAATACCGAAGCCAAATTAATCAGGAAGGAAGGTGATTTTTGGATTACTGAAACCAGCAATGGCACATATAAATCGAAATACCTGGTTATGGCAACGGGCCCGTATGGTAAGCCGAAAACCGTAGATTTCAAAGGAATGGAAACATTTCCAGGCAGGATCTTGCACAGTTATGGATATAAATCGGGGCGGGATTTTAAAGGCCAAAAAGTGTTGGTTGTGGGTTTTGGTAACTCGGCCTGCGAAATTGCAATCGATCTTTACGAACAGGGGGCAGCACCTTCTATGGCGGTTCGATCTCCCGTGAATGTGATACCGCGTGATTTTTTAGGTATTCCAATACTCCGGATAAGCCTGTTAATGTGCCAACTTCCGCCTCGTTTAGCCGACACCATCACTGCTCCTTTGATGCGGTTGCTATTTGGCGACATCACTAAACTGGGTTTGAAAAAAAAACCATATGGAGCGTTTGAGCAAATTCAAAAAGACGGTAATATTCCATTGCTTGATATTGGCACTATAAAGCATATCCGGCAAAACCATATAAAAATTTATGGTAACATAGATCACATTGCAGGTAAAACTGTGCATTTTGATGACGGCAAAAAAGAAGATTTTGATGCCATTGTTGCTGCCATCGGATATTACCGGGATTTGGCGGTAATTACAAATGTGGATAAAAGCCGATTTGAAGATTTAAGAGTAAGTGTGAATGAGCAAAAGAATTTTGGCGCAGATGGTTTGTATTTCTGCGGTTTCTGGATCAGCCCGACAGGTGTAATTCGTGAAATTTCTTCGGATGCGAAAAAGATTGCCAGAGATATTGCTAAAAAGGAGGATTTGCCAGGAAAATAACAAAGATGTGAAAAACCTGTTTTGCGCCACACGATCCCTGGCGAGTCACCGGCATCAGACTTCAAAAAAGAGATGGAATAGTTTTATTTGGAATAATGAATATTTATTGGTGGAATATCATATGCCTACAAATTAAAAGCATTTTTTTGGATAGATTTGAGAGCGGAATTGATATTTACGCAGGTTAGCGGAGCCGTTGATCTGGTGGAAAAACCAAACTCTTTGGAGCTTGCTAATAATTAAATTTGTGTAAAATAAAAGGGTCTGATCCTTTCCATTTTATGGTAGCCTTCAAATAGGGAAACATTTTGTGGAGTTGGCTCCCCTATTCAAGACTAATGTGAATTCGGGAGCCAGGAGCAACCAGCCTTTGTGCCAGGAATATTGGTTAAAATAAGGGACGGCAGCGGAAAAAATACAATTAGATTCATAAATGGGGTTATGCAAATAATTAGAAGTATTCAAAACAGAATTTATGAGATAGGTGGGGAAAGGATAATGCTTGATTTTGACCTTGCTCAATTGTATGAGGTGGAAACAAAAGCTGTAAACCAGGCAGTAAAGCGCAATATCAAACGGTTTCCCAGGGATTTTATGTTCAGGCTTACTATTGCGGAATGGCAGGCCATCCGGTCACAGGCTGTTACCGCATCCGACAGCACCAATATGCGGTCACAAATTGTTACCGCATCTCAGGCAAAGAGAAAGAGAGAGCAGCCATGGCGGAAAATTGGTGACCGGTGATGACACCGATCACCGTGGAAATAATGGTTAATTAAGACACTAACCACTGCGAAAAGTTGATTGTCTCATCCCAATGCAATTTCAAGAAAAATATCCGATAGCTCCTGTGGCTTACTGAAAAACGGAGAGTGACTCGTGGGCAGACTATATACTTTTTCACAGGGAGTTTCAGTGTACATCTTCCTTTGAATGAATGGAGTCACGGCTTTGTCTTCCGTACATTCTATGTATATCCTGGGTACTCTTCCATAATTTTCTTCCGTTAATTGGAGGGGTGTAATACCAGACTCTGCCGGTTCGTGACTAAGCAACAATTTTGCCAGTTCCGTAATATTATCATCACAGTCAGCATATAACCCTTCCTTATAAATTTCCGGTTGCAGGGTGTGTGCTTTCAATTCCTCATGCATGGTTACATAAGGCTTTAGCACACCCTGAGTATCCTGCAATGAATATTCCCTTTGTGTTTTGCCATTGGGTATTAGATAGGCGGCCAGGTACACTAATTTCTCAATCTTATCTGGCCGGTACTCTGCTGCCTGCGAAATCATGATCCCATTTTTGCTATGACCCACTAAGATTACTTTTCCCTCAATACTATCAATGAGTTTTACAATCTTCTCTACTGTGGACTGCATTTTTACTTCCTGAATGGGAGTCTTATCCCTTCCCATACCAGGCAGGTCGATAGCAATGGCTCTGTGACCCTGTTTTTCCAAAATCGGAATAACCCTGTGCCAGTTCCATGAACTATGCCAGGAACCATGAATTAAAATAAAGGTTTTCATTTTATTTAGTTTGTTGGTGGAAAATGTTTTTTTGACATCACAAAACTAAAAACGATAAGGCCGACCATCAACCCGATACTTGCTAAGTTTTAATGACTACCATTTTCAGTTTTCCGCCCCCGTCCGTTTCTGCACGGAACGGGATAGTAGAAATCTGGGCGGGTGGTGATATCCCCAACTGCTACGTCACGCGAATTGAAAATATTGATGGTTGGTGGAGACACCAACCATGGCAGGAAAAATCTAAAAACGAGAGGACCGATCATCAGCCCGAAACTTGCTAAGTTTTAATGACTAACATTTTCAATTTTGGCGAATGGACATTTTCACATTTTATTTATCTGCCTGGAGAACAAGGCCGCCGTTAGAAGAACAATACCTGCCGGTAGGAAAGTTCGGACGCACTAATGGGTTTATTATTATTTATTTGCAACCCGCATTTGTAGTAGAGCAGCTGAATATTTGCCATAAAATGAATAAATATCTTTTTCCGTAAAGACTGAAGGTTATAGAATGTCCCCTAAATAATTTGTGACATCAAAATCGAGGATAAGTCATCGGGTCATGCAGTTGATAAAAAAGTTTAGAAAAGACCGATTTAAAGATTAAAGCTAAAAAATGAAAGCATATTCAATTCTTGCAGTTGTTGTGGTTATGAGCCTTGTTGCCTCCTGCAATAAGGATCACATGTCTCCCTATGGGAATAATAATGGCAATCCTCCGATGCGTAAAGTGCATTTTGAACTTTATACCAGGGAAGATTTTTCGGGTGACCTGCATAATATCCAGTTCAGTTTACATATGGGCAGTTCCGGCAATACTATTTTCGATTCGTCGTTGGCTACGATGAAAGTGAAAGATATTCCAGACTCCATCCATAGAATAATAGTAGAAAAATGGGTACCTGGAAACGATACTTCCACCCTGGCCGTTGGCTTTCTTTATACTATAGAAGGAGTGGGTACTTCTTGGTACCTGGAGGCCTTTCCAGCCGGTGATACGCTCAAGGTGGTGAAATATCCTTTCCAATGATGGGCCGAACCCGATTCGCAAAAGTTTGAGAACAAGTTAAGGGATGCTTTATAATCTCACGAATGAACCATAAAGTAGTTTTGAAATTGTGGTACCTCTGAAACCATCCCTGATGGATGATTGCCAGCCAGCGTGTAAACCGAAAAGCGATCATCCATTTTTGTTTTTTTGCCGTGGCCGAAAAGAAACGCTAAACTAAAATCAGTGATCATGAAAAGCATAGGAATTTATTTCATGTATGTATTGATCTTCTCTACCATAA
>CALFNL010000172.1 GCA_937902875.1 uncultured Bacteroidota bacterium
TCCCAGTCTTTTGGCAATTTGTGGAGTGGTTACTGGAGAGGGTTAAAAGACAATTTTGGACAGGGAATTGGAATCGGGCTCAACATACCCATTTTCAATGGTTGGTCCGCGAAGTCAAATGTTGAAAAAGCAAAAATGGATATCAGGAACAGGGAACTCGCTGTTGAACAGGATACACTCAAGTTGAAAGAAGACGTGTACACTGCATACAACCAGGCTCTGGGCTCCTACCAGACCTTTCTTGCACGTAAAATTGGAGTGGCAACGGCAGAACGATCTTTTGACCTGGCTACCAAAAGGTATGATATTGGCTCTATGCAAACCATCGAGTGGCTCACCAACCAGACCAATCTTTATAATGCCCGTGTGCTTCTGCTCATCGCCCAATTCGATTATGTTTTCAAAATGAAAGTGCTGGAATATTATAAGGGACAGGGATTAAGACTATAATCACCTCTGCCCGGTACCAATCTCTAATACACTGAACTCAAGAAATAAAAGGATAAAACATGAACAAGAAATTGCTTTGGACCATAATTGTGCTGGTGGGTTTGATCATAATTTTGGTGGCCCTGAAGAAAGCAGGAGTCATAGGCAAAGAAGAAGGTACAAAAGTATCAACCGAAAAAGCTGTAACGAGAAACATCACCGAAATTGTTACTGCCAGCGGAAAAGTATACCCGGAAATTGAAGTGAAGATCAGTCCCGATGTATCGGGAGAGATAACGGAACTCAACGTGCAGGAGGGTGATAGCGTTAAGAGAGGACAGGTATTGGCTAAGATATACGCCGATATATATGCCACTCAACGCGATCAGGCTGCCGCCCAGGTGCAGGCGCAGCAATCCATGGTATCGAACGCGGAAGCGCAACTGGAAGCCCTGAAGGCGGCATTGGAGCAGGCGCAAAAAAATTATGACAGGCAGAAGCAACTGCTGTCTGATAAGGTTATTTCAAAGGCTGAATTTGAGCAGGCGGAAAATACCTATAAATCTGCTCAGGCCAATTACAATGCTTCGTTGCAAAGCATTCGCAGCAGTAAGGCTACCGCGCAGAGCGCCATCGCCAATCTTGAAAAAGCCAATAAGGACCTGAGCAGGACCGCGGTTCTGTCTCCAATGACTGGCGTAGTCTCCATGCTGAACGTAAAAAAAGGAGAGAGAGTGGTAGGTAGTACAATGATGGCAGGTACGGAAATGATGAGGATCGCAGACATCCGGGTATTTGAAATACGCGTGAATGTGGGAGAAAATGACGTTCAGAAAATTGACCTGGGAGATACGGCCGTTGTGGAAGTAGATGCGTATAATAACCGAAAATTTAAAGGACTGGTTACCCAGATCGCGGCCAGCCAGGTGGGCGCCACTACACAAACGGCCAGCACTTCTTCAACGGATGTAACCAACTATGAGGTGCGCATCCGCATACTGCAGGATTCCTACAAGGACCTGATCGATCCATCCAAACCAAAAAAATTCCCCTTCCGGCCAGGCATGAGCGCCAGCGCCGATATTCAAACCCGCACGCGTAATAATGTATTGTCTGTTCCCATCAACGCGGTTACAATCAGAGATAAGGGTGATACGGGCAAAGCGGCCGCTAAAAAAGAGGTGAAGGCTCAACCCGCTTCGCCTGATGCCAATGCGGCTTCATCAACTGGCCCAGCTGTGAATGCAGACGATATGGAGGAAGTGGTATTTGTGATGCAGAAGGATGGAACCGTAAAACGAGTGAAAGTTAAAACGGGAATCCAGGATATCAATAACATAGAAATTCTGAGCGGACTGAATCAGGATGATGAAGTGGTAACGGGCCCTTACACCATTGTGAGTAAGACCCTCAGAAATGGCATGAAAGTGCAGGTAGTGCCTAAAGAACAATTGTTTGAAGTGAAAAAATAACCTGAACGCCGCCATAAAATTCTTTTTTGTACTAAAGTTTGAGGGCTAATTTTAAACCCTCAAACTTTTTTTGTTTTATCTGTATTCCAGGAATTATTAAAATGGCGGAATTATGCAATTCGGAATTATAGGAAGCGGCAGTTGGGGAACCGCCCTGGCTAAAATATTAACGGGTAATAAGGTTCGTTTAAGCTGGTGCGTTAGGAACGAAGATACGGTGCAATACCTGCTCAGGCGACATCACAATCCCGTTTACCTGAGCTCCGTTGATTTTGATACCAGCCTGCTGGAGCTTACGGCCGATCCACGGGTAACCTTTCAGAATTCGGATCACATTTTGGTAGTGGTGCCTTCTGCATACCTGGCGCAACTGTTCAAAGGCATCCCCAAAGAGGATCTCAAAAATAAAAAGATCATTTCCGCGGTGAAGGGCATCCTGCCCACGGAGAATCTATTGTTGAATGATTACCTTAATTCGGAATATGACTTCAGCCTGGCAGATTATTATACAATCATGGGGCCCTGCCATGCCGAAGAAGTGGCTTCGGAAAAGCTTTCCTATCTCACATTTTCCGGTATCGATGAAAGGGAAACTGAAGAAATTGCCCGCCATTTCAAGACGGACTATATCAACGTGGTATTGAACCAGGACCTGTATGGTGTGCAATATGCCGCAGTGCTGAAAAATATTTATGCCCTGGGAGCAGGCATCGCGCATGGTCTGGATTATGGAGATAATTTCCTAAGCGTATTCATAGCCAACTGTGCCGACGAAATGGCCGCATTCCTTCGCAAAGTGGGAATCCGGAATATCGAAGTGGGCGTGCATGACGATATTGACCCAATCCATCACCGGAAATCTCCCAATTATGCGGCTTCCGTGTACCTTGGCGACCTGCTGGTTACCTGCTATTCGCTTTACAGCAGGAACCGGACTTTCGGAACCATGATCGGAAAGGGCTATTCTGTGAAGACAACTCAATTGGAAATGAATATGGTGGCAGAAGGATATTTCGCATCCCAATGCATTTATGAAATCAACCGGCAAATACGAGCAGATACCCCAATCCTGGATTCCATTCATGAAATACTATGGAAGAACCTTCCCGCGCAGGAAGGCTTCCGCCAAATAGAGGAATCCCTGGTTTGATGCATGTGAACAGGATCCCCCAATATGTTAAATCCAAATCAAGCTAAATTCAAGTTCTGTGAATTCATTTCATGCGCCTGCAAGACTTTAACGTTTCCTGATTGAAATCACAACAAGGATTATGTAAATTTATGGAGCACATAAGTGAAGAATCTGAATGACAACCCAAGAACCTGCGATGCCTTTTTCTTATTCCATATTGAGTAATTCCGTTATACTGGTGATGATCGGAATCCTGGTGACCCTCCAAATTCTTAGGGCAATGAAGCAATATGTGCATAAATCCGGGAGACCACCCCTATAACACGAATAGATCCGCCGCAATACCATCCGCGAATAGTTTCCCTTTTTCTGTGAGTATCCAGTTATTTCCCATTCTTTGAATCCGGCCATTTTCATATTTGCCAAGTGCTTTGAATATTTCGTGAGCCATTCCTGTTCCGAATTTCTTTTCAACTATTTTCAGGTCAAGGCCTTCCATCGTTCGGAGCGATGTCATGATATATTCATTGAGCATTTGGGTGGCACTTAGTATTTCCCTTTCGGCAGGAACTATGCCTTTTAGAAGAGAATTTATATAGAGTGCATTGTTGGCGATATTCCAACTCCTGCTGCTGCCATCATAGGAATGTGCGGAAGGACCAAAACCATAATAATGCTGGCCCTGCCAATAAGATGAATTGTGGCGGCTCCTCCATCCCGGTTTTGCAAAATTCGAAATTTCATAGTGTTCGTAGCCCTTTTCCTGCAATTCATGGGTCATTTGCAGAAATTGCCGGCTTTGCTGGCCGGCATCAATATCGGAACGTTTCTTTTTTGCAATCATCACCTGCAAAGCCGTTTTGGGCTCCACGGTTAGAGCGTAGCAGGATAAATGTGGAATCTCCAGGCTCATTGCGGTCTCCAGGTTCTTTGCCCAGTTCTCGTCACTCATGCCCGGCGTTCCGTAAATAAGATCAATTGAAAGATTTTGAAAGCCTGAGCGCTGAGCCATCCTGATGCAGTCAATAGCCTGCCGCGCGTTGTGTGCACGGTTCATCCATTCAAGGTCCCCGTCAAAAAAAGATTGCACCCCGATGCTCAGCCGGTTGATGCCCGCTTTTTTCCA
>CALFNL010000173.1 GCA_937902875.1 uncultured Bacteroidota bacterium
GCGTGATCCCCTACTTTCCTAAAACAAGTTGCACCTGCGATACCTTCCTTGAAACTTCCCTGATCACAGAAATCCGCCTAGATGTTCAAGTACGAATAATCTCCCATGGTTGTTCGCAATCCGCCCGAAACCACCCATTTGGGCAAATGCTGCAGGGTGCTGTAAAAAGAATTGACTGGCTTATTGAAATGATGATATGCAATGCCAATAAAAAAATTATTCTGTTGGCTCTTATCATTCTGCCCTATGGCCGAATTGAGGCTCATTCCCACACTGGCATCAAAATAAGAATATCCTGAAACAAAATTTTCTCCGTCTGGGAGCGATCCATTATAACTGAAACCGTCGTACTGATTATTGGTTGTGACCTTTGCCCGGTCCAGCCTCCGGTCCACAAGGCCACCCATGAATCCCAACGACAGGTATGTATTGTGTTCGGCGCTTAATGATTTATGAAAGTTAAGGGCTGGCAGTAAATGATTCGTGCTGAGTGCCACCGTGCCTGCCTTGTCAAACAGGCTCTGCCTGACTGACGTCCTGCACTCGTCGCCACGCCCCACATGAAATTTATATTCGGCATTGAGTGAGCCGGTTTGATAAGGAGTAGTAACGCTGGCCCATTGATTGCGATATACCATTTGGGCCCGAAAATCTCCGGCAAATATGCCGGCAAGTGAGGGATTCCGCACAAGCGGCGCTTCGAAAAATTGGGAGAAATGCAGGTCCTGCCCAATAGCGGATACGGTTGAAAAAAACAGAAGCGCAATGAAAAATATCAATCTGGAAACTCTTATCTCCACGAATCGCCAGGGACTTACTTTGTAGCTGACAGTAAACAATTTCCGCGGGCCGGAAACCTGTATGCCGGTCACTACCATCTCTTGTATGTTAAACTGATCTTGCATGAATTCGGTTCATTTGCAAATCCTTCAATCACAAAAAAACTATCCCATCTTTCCAAATCTAATTTCAATTGCCCTATCGTATCAGCGCTACATTGCCTTTGAATGGCACAATCTGTGCATTCTCGCAAACGAAATCTATAATATATACGTAAACGTCCTGCGGTGCGGGCCTACCCAAAACCCGGCCGTCCCAGCCCGCGGAAGGATCATTGGCATCGAAATCCTTTTTTTCGAATATCAACTGCCCCCAGCGGTTGAAAATGCGCATGGCCTGCACCCTCGTAACACCATTCCCTCGGGGGTAGAATATGTCGTTCATTCCATCACCGTTTGGAGAAAATGTATTCGGAACAAAATAATTCTTATCGGTACACAATACGGTTACCGTCAGGTTTCCTGAAGCCGCACAGGTATTGCTGTCTATTACGTCTATATGGTATTGGGTAGTAAACTGAGGACTGGCCACCGGCGTGGGGCAATTATCGCAACTCAGCCCTTTCGAGGGCTTCCAGGAATAATCCGCGATGGCATTGCTGTAGGTCACCGGCAACTGAATGCTGCCGCCCACGGCGATGGTGACATCTTTTGTGGCCACAGTTGGATTCGGCGCCACCAACAATGGCATATTGGTGCTGTTGGTGCAACCCAGGCTATTCGTTGCCTGGAGCCTGATTGTGTAGGTTCCCGTTTTGCCATAGGTGAGTATGTTGGCTGAATCCGTAGAATTCCTTCCGTCACCGAAATCCCATTTCCATGTAATGGCCGTGTCTGGCTGAGCTAACCCGGCGTTGAATGGAGTGGGCACATTCAGACAAATAGTATCATTGGCGTTGATGACAGGATTGGGAGTTCTGAGCACCCTGATTGTGTCTGGGAATGAACTGGTGCACCCCGCCTGGGTAGTAACGGTCAGGCTCACCGGATAGAGCCCAGGTTGAGTGTAAAGGTGAATGGGATTTTTGTCAGTGGTGCTGGTATTGTCACCCAGATCCCAAACCTGGGAAACCACGGGATCATTGGCGATGGTATAATTGGTGATATACACCAGGCCTGAATCACAGAATTTTTTCCGGTCTATATTGTATAGAGGCACTGCTCCCAGCACCTGGATGCGGCTACCCATTCTGACCGAGGCCTGGCAATTGTATTGGTCTTTCAGCAATATTAACGGGAAATAATAGCCGGGAACATTGTAAAGGTGCTGCAAACTGGTTTGCTGTGACGAATCTATGGCGCCATCTCCAAAATACAATGAAAATACGGTTTGAGGCGGTGTGGTAATATTGAAATCTACGCTGAGTCGATTACAGGCAAAGAGCGGACTGTAATTAATCTGTGTGGCCGTATTAGGATTGATGAGATTCACGTGCCTGACAGCAGAATCCACGCAACCGCCATTGCCGGTCAGGTAGAGGGTAGCCGTAAAATTTCCATAGCTGTTGTAGAAATGAGACGGGTTCAGGGCCGTAGTGCTGCTTCCATCACCAAAGTTCCACTCGTATGACGCATAGTCCTGCCCGTTAAAAAAGAATTTCGTCTCTAATAGATTGCATATGGATAAAGTGTCCTGGAATGTAAAGGCTGCCTTGGGTTTCCTTATCAGCACATAATTTGCCCGGAGCACGGAATCGGAGCATCCAACATCGTCGGTTACTCGCAGTTTAACGGTGTAGTCATTATCGGATCCGATATATTGATTCACAGGATTCTGTACAGTGGCAGTATTTCCGTTGCCAAAATCCCAGAAATAGCTCAGGTTGCTTCCCGAGGAAGTATCATTGAACTGGAGGTCAACCCCCGGACAGTAAATCTGCTGATCCACAATGAATCCAGCCTTTGGGCTGGTGATCTTTATGGACGCAGGAATCGATGCAGTATCATAGCATCCTGCATTATCCGTTACCGTTAGGTCCACGGTATAAATTCCAGCCTTCGTATATTGGTGTGAATAGGGAGGGCCCGTAAAATCCTGCACGGTTCCATCTCCGAAATTCCAGGTCCATTTTTTAATGCCCACGGGTGAAGTGGAACCATCATTGAGGCCAACCGTGGTGTTTACACAGCCACCGGGAGAAGAAACACTGAAACTGGCCTTTGGCCCCGATACCATGATGGCCGCAGGCCGGGTGATGCTGTTACTGCAACCATATTTGTCTGTTATTTTGAGCGTGATGTCATAAGTGCCTGGGGCAATAACACTGGTATCAAGGATCTGCCCTCCATTAAAGGGAGCACCGCCACCAATGGTCCACTCAAAACCCTTGATCACGCTGGTGTCTGCCACTGCGCTGAGCGTAAAATGTTCAAATTTACAGAGAATGGGCTTAGACACCGTGAAGTCGGCCATGGGCAAAACAACCGAGATTGTATCCATGACTGAATTCGTACATCCCCCATTCGTCACTGTCAGCTTCACCGGGTATTTTCCGGGCCCGGGGAATGTGAAACTTGTATTGGCAGTATTACTGGATCCTAATAAAGGATTTCCGAATTCCCACAAATAGATTGCGGGCCCCGGCACCAGGATCGACGTATCTCTGAAATTGAAGGTGAAAGGGCTTGCGCAATTAACGCCAGTAGAGAACCTGGCCACGGGAGGCAAAACGGTTATGTAATTAGTTTTCACGACACTGATTCCGCATCCATTATTCATTGCCGTTAGCTTGATGGTGAATGTGCCGGTATCGCCAAAACTATGAACGGGATTCTGTTGGGTGGATACGCCCCCATCTCCGAAATCCCATAGCCATCCGTTAGCTGTTCCATCCGAGATGCCAGTGAACTGCGTCATGGCAGACGTGCATGGGTTCGTGCTGGCCGCCGTAAAATCTGCCATGGTGGGGGCAATGCCTGCCCTTACACCACCCGGATAATTCACGCTGAGGGTGCAGCCACCGCTGGTTGTAACCGTCAGGCTAAGATTATATACGCCGCTGCCGGGATATACATGATTCGGACTTGCCGCGGTGCTGGTGACTCCATCTCCAAAATCCCAGGCATAGCTCACAATCGGATCCGGAGAAGTACTACTCACAATGGGCGAAAAGCCGAGTGGAATACAACCACTCCTGGGAATATTGGTTACCATTACCGAACCGGGGAAGATTTTCACAAAATTGGTTTTAGTAATGCTCCCTTCGCAACCTCCGGCCGTTCTGATGGTGAGCGTAACATCGTATTGCCCGTTGGCCGTGTACACATGAGTTGGATTTTGCTGAGTGGAGCTGGTTCCATCGCCAAAATTCCACACCCAGCTAACGGCTCCCGCGGTATTATTTTGGAAACTGGCAGAGTGTGGCGCGTTGCAACCGCCAGTATTGGTTGCCGTGAAATCAGGCGAAACTATATCTGAAATGATTATTGTTTTAGTAACCGAATCTGCGCAATTGGAGTAATGATTCACCAACTTTACAGGATAAGCGCCCAGAGCAGTATAAGACTTTACCGGATTATAGGCCGCCGACTGGGAATTGTCGCCAAAATCCCAGGTATTTGAAGCAGGCAGGGGGGCCGAGGAATTAATGAAATTAATGAGCTGTCCGGGACAGGCAGAATCCGGAATCGCAGCCGCCGTATTGAGATCACTCAGCGTGATGGTTTTTTGCACACTGTCCGCACAGCCGAGGTTACTCAGCGCTACTAACTTTACAGTATAACTGCCCGGAGCAGCATAGGAAGTGGTGGGATTGATGGCGTTGGATACTGTGCCATTGCCAAGATCCCAAATATAGTCAAGCGTACCAGGCCCGCTGGTTTGATTATTCAGCGTTACATTGAATGGCGGCCTGCAATTGGAAGGTAGTGCATTTGAAAAATCAGGCACAATTCCCGATACCACACGTATATAGCGCGAGATGGAAGCGGCAGAGGAACATCCGCTGGTACTTGTAACCTTCAAGGATATACTATAAAAGCCGCTGGCGGTGTAGGTATGTTGGGGATTCTGAGCATTTGATTTGCTGCCATCCCCAAAATCCCATTCCCATTTGTTGATTGTGCCGGCAGAAGAAGTTGAACGGTCTGTAAAATGAACCGTTACCGGAACGCAACCGGTGGTGATATCTGCCACAAATGAGGCGGTTGGGGAAGGAAATACAGTTATATAATCCGTTTTGGTTATCGCATTGGTTCCGTCAAGGTTCCTGACAACTAACGTTACAGAATAAGTGCCGGGGAGCTGGTAAACGGCCACGGGGTTCTGAATATTTGACAATTGTCCGTTCCCGAAATCCCAGTCCCAGAATTTAGGGTCCCCGGTTGACTGGTCCTGGAAATGCACCACCAATGGAGCGCAACCCGAAACAGGAGTCCCCGAAAATTCAGGCACTGGCACCTGCGCGGTTGCGGATAAGGTAAGCAAAATGGCGATGATGATATAAACCGTCTTCCTTTTCAATATGCCGTTGTTTATAGGGCAAGACCAGTGTTCAACAAGGAGAAAGTCAATTCCGGAATCTTCTCCAAATCTATTGTTTTTTACCAAACTCCTGCTACAGATCTCACGAGCAGGTTTTTATGCCGATATGCCTAAGAAAATAATCACATAGGTCTGTCCCCGATGGCAGAAATGGCGAAATAGCAATTTCTTCGCTCCCTCCAGGTATCGGTTGAACGAAGAACATTTTCAAGAGCCTATTCCATCAGTAAAATCACTGAACCTGTTACTACCAACTTTAATTACGCAGATTTGGGCCTAAGAGTTGGGAATATTTGTCACGATCATTGAGAGAGGCTGAAAAACTCTTAGACTCTTTCTCAGGGTTTCTTGATGAGTTTGAGGTAGGCCAAACGGTTAGAATTAGTAGGCTTCGCTTCCACCGTGGTTGTAGTGCTGTTGGTAATTTTCCAGGTATCATTGAGTTTAGTAAGCGTGTCATTGACCACGGGGAAATTGGATGTGATGGTTTGCGCCGACGCATTTGCCACCCAGGAACCCTGGGTCTGTGAAGCGCCATCAATAGCAAATACTTTACCGTCTTGCACAAACTGGAATTCATAAGGGCTGAAAATGGTTGATTCGTCAACACCATCTTCCGTGTATGTCTGCACCAGCCAGCGCCCATTCGTCATCAGGTCCAAAACATAATTTTGTTCAATTACTTCTTTGGCTTTCTTGCAATGAGCCATTCCAATGCAGAACAACAAAAGGAAAAGAAAAATAAGTTGTGAGTAAATTTTTTTCATGGATCCACATTTAATTCATTACGTACACCCGGTTAAATTTACCTTCGAGGTAATTCAAAAAGTACTTCAGATTTAACGGTTCCAGGGTGCTTTTATTGCACAATTCAGCGCTCGTAAAAAGCCTGCCGTAGCGGTACACATTGGTTTTCAGCCAAAGGCTCACCGCCGCAAAATTCCCCATCCGAATCTCGTTTTGCAGGCCTGGATTTTCCTTTTCAATGGCAGCAAAAAACTGGGAGGCATAAAAACTGCCGAGGCTATAGGTTGGAAAATAACCAAAACTCCCATGGCTCCAGTGGATATCCTGAAGGCATCCCTGCTTGTCATCCGGCACTTGTAGCCCCAGGTATTCTCTGTAGGCTTGATTCCAATACGCCGGAATGTCTTTTACCGGCAGACTTCCTTCAATCAATTTCTTCTCCAATTCATACCTGATCATTACATGAAAATGATAAGTGAGCTCGTCGGCTTCGGTGCGGATCAGGGAAGGCTGCACTTTGTTAATTGCAGAAAATAAAGTTTCTGCCTGTGCAGACTCCAATTGCGGAAAATATTTTTTTAGAATGGGAAGCATAAATTCCAGGAATGAAAGACTCCGGCCAATTGAATTTTCCCATAACCTGCTTTGAGATTCGTGAATCCCCAGGGAACAAGCCTCCCCCGATGGAAGCCCATATTCCTCAATGGGCAAACCCTGCTCATACAATGCATGCCCGCCTTCATGAATACAGCTCCATGTCATACTGCTGAAATCATTTTCACCGATCCTGGTAGTTACCCGAACATCTTTTGCATTGAAACTGGTGGTGAAAGGATGTTCGGAAATATCCTGTCGCCCTGCTTCAAAATTGAATCCGATCGCCCGGAGTATTTCCAGGCCGAATTTCCATTGGGCATCCTTGTTAAAATTCTGGTGAAGGAATTGATCATTCACCTGATTCATCCCACTTATTTTGTCGAGTAAGGCCTTCAACGGCTTTCTGATATCTTCAAAAAGGCCATCCAGCCAGGATACCGTTGCGCCTTTTTCAAATTCATTGAGCAATGCGTTGTAAGGATGTTGGGTGAATCCCAAAATCTGAGCTTCTTTTCTCTTCAATTGAACCAATTCCTCCAGCGGTTTCTCGAACACAGAAAAACTATTTTGCTTCCTGGCGTCAATCCAGGCATGATAGGCCCTGCTGGCAGCTTCAGAAAGCTGGCGCACGAATGCCGAACTGTATTTCTTCTTCTTTTCATAATCTTCGAGTGTCAATTCCACATTCTTTTTCTGTGCAGAGTCCAGATCGGCCCTGCCATTCAATTCCAGGAGCAGGCTTCCCAGTTCCTTGTCAACAAAGAGATCATGAGATATTTCACTGAGCGTTGCCATTTGCTGTCCCCGCAATGTGGCGCCGGCGGGCGGCAGATAGGTTTCCTCATCCCACTGCAAGACTGCAAGCGCATAATTTACATCGGCAATCTTACGCATTCTTGCCACATATTGACCATATAGTTCCTGATTCAGCATATTCATTTTTTTCCAGAATTAAAAGATCCCAAATTACCGGGCACAATTGAATTCAATGCAGCACCAATGTGTCCCAACCGTCATATCGCCCGCTATTCTTCAAGGCCAGCTCCCAAAGATGCAGGGTGAGTTTATCCATGCTTACATAGTCCACTTTATCGGTCCTCGCAATATGAAGGCTATAGGGAAAGTCTTTCACGCCAGCCTCTTCGCCCGCTTCCAGTATGTCGAATTTCTCATCCTGGGCGGAAAACACAAAATTCCTCCGTCCTTCTTTGGTTTTGAAATAAATCCAATGATCCACTTTTCTCGCTGTGCTAAGAGGATCTCCCGCGGCGCGTAATTTATCTACAGACCTCCTGTTCATGATGCGTTCGAATTCACGGGGAATAGGATAGAGTACCTGGAAATAATCAATCCAACCCGCGTCTCTTTTGGCCGCTGCATACCATTGGTATGAAGGATAGGGCCGGAGGGCTTCCTTCAATATGTGATGATAGGCAGAAGTGTCATTGGTATAAAAATAAAAATCTCTTTTCCCTGACTTTGTAAACCGCCCTACATAAACGGCACTCAGTCCTGATTCCATCACGGGCACCAAATCATCTTCGGCCTTTTCGAGTATTTTCATTCCGGCGGGAGTAGGCATCCCGTCGGCCAGTGTATCCCTGTATTTCAAATGCAGAATGATGAGGTTGGGTCTGTCACCCAATGGTGCGGCTTTTGCTATTCCAAGGTCAACCATTATGGCAACCGGTTTCCTCCCTGATTCCATCAGGTACACCTCCCAGTCACTTTGATATTCCTGTCCGGTTGCTGAAAGGGCGACCAGGAAAACAGAGAAAAGAATTATTGCTCTTGGCATATTCACTATTTGAAAATAAGCAGTCCCCTAATCTTGGAATTTGGGGCAATGCCATTCGAAACGAGTCCATAATGTATTCCAAAATCTGAACCGGGGCCGAAAGTAATACCTAATTTTATATCTTATTGGACAACCATGAAAATTAAAGACATCCTTAACGTTCTGGAAGAGTTCGCACCACCGTCATTGCAAGAGCATTACGACAATGCAGGGCTGATAACGGGCAACCCTGAATGGGATTGTACAGGAATCTTATGCACGCTGGATTCAGTTGAGGAAGTGATCCAGGAAGCGATCACAAAGAAATGCAATCTTATTGTAGCTCATCATCCCAT
>CALFNL010000174.1 GCA_937902875.1 uncultured Bacteroidota bacterium
TTTGTCAAGAATCATTTCAACCAGCCTTTTCCCAGTTTTTTCATCGGGCTGCAAGAAAATTGCCGCGGTAATTTCAACGAGATAGGATTGAAGCTCTCCTTCATTCCATTTCTTGAACACCTCATGTAACTGGTCATAGTCCAGTCCCGCTGTTCTATGCATCAAATCATATACTTCACTTATCAATTGCATAATGGCGTACTCTATCCCATTATGTACCATCTTTACATAGTGACCCGCCGCGCCGTTTCCCAAAAATGCCACACAGGGTTCTCCTTTTACTCTTGCAGCGATTGATTCCAGAACCGGTCTTACTAACGCATAAGCTTCAGCGTCACCGCCCGGCATTATGCTGGGTCCTGTTCTGGCTCCATGCTCTCCACCCGAAATGCCCACACCCATAAAATGGAAACCTTTTTCCTTCATCTTTTGAACTCTTAGCAACGTATCCGTATAGTGGGAATTCCCTCCGTCAATTACTATGTCACCTGCTTTCAGAAGAGGTTGCAGCTCTGTCAATACATCATCTACTGGCTGTCCTGCCGGAACGAGCATCATGATTTTTCTGGGAATAGCTAAACTGGCAAGCATTTCCGCCAACTTGTTCACGCCTTTTACGGTATTCGAATTTGATGCTGAAGATTCGAGCGCCAGGGTTTTTTGTGAGTCCTTATCGTAACCGATTACCCTGAATCCATGGTCGGCCATATTGAGGAGAAGGTTGCGGCCCATTACTCCCAGGCCGATCATGCCAAAGTCATATAATTGTGTTGCCATCTTAGTTTCTTGTGCAAAGAAGTGCAAATTTAGGCAAATTGAATTTTGTACCTGGTTTGTGCATTATCAGTGGATAGTTATGGGATGGGAATGATAAAGCGGATCATTGCCCAGAGAGCAATAGCTTCAACGAGACCATGGGAGATCCAGCCTCTGGAAGCAGGAAATAAAAATGATCGGAAGAATCAGCCGATGAAAATATTAATTTGATTTGAGTTCTTCAAACTCGATATATTCCCCAACCTGGTTTTTGGGTTTGCCACTGTTGGGCTCTGGAGTAGTCTGTTGCCGGGATTGCATTTGTTCCTGCATGTGTTCCTGCATATCGCTGAATTGTCGCTTGATCTGGCGGCTGGTTTTGAATACAGGTATTAGAAATCCTGTAATAAAACGGTAAATAAGATAGCCTAGCAATATGTAAAAAACAATCATCATATCAGGTTACAAAAATAGTCATTTCTGCAGGGAAATTTGCATATAGGTTGTTAAACATCTGTTTGGAGAATCAGCTTTCACTGCCCTGGTCTTTTTTATGTGAGAATTTCTTCGCAATCTTTTCTATGAAGCCTTCCGTTTTATCTACAAGCATATCCACCAGGGTCTGCATCAGATTTTGAATTTTCTGGTTATTCAAGGCAGCGGCAGTAAATTCTCCCACCACCGGCAAAGCCCTTAGGCGGTTTCCCAACACCGAATTGAATGCCATTAGCGCATAATTATTCTTCAGTTGGTCAATATTTGAGTCAAATTGATCTTCGATAGCCTTGCATCTATTTTTCAACCGGCGAATTTCCCGGTTCAATGAATCCTCATCCTTTATCGGATAATATCTTACTGCCATACCTGTGATTTAGATAAACTTTATAATAGCACGACCAAGATGAATGTCATTTGGCCCATTCCCGTTCCTGCAAAATGGCCCGCACCAAATTACGAAAATCTTATTGGACTATTGCGACCAGATGGAAGCCGGGTTTATTGCCTCAGTTCATGATGTATGGGTTGGACTCCTGGAGTTGATGCTATAATTGATCACGAAAATGCCCGTAAACAACAACAAGGCGGCGCCCAACAACATCGGATTAATGAAAGGCACACCTTCATTACTTAAATCTGCTATACCCTGGATCATCAGCAACAATTCATTTGCGAATATTCCAATGATAAATATGACTAGTCCCCGAATGGCTATTTTATTGAAGAGCACCAATTTGAGGTGGATGATATAGGCAAAAATAAAAAGCGAGATCACTCCAAGAAATATCAGGTGGAGGTATCCAATTACAATTGGCCTGAATCCATAAGTCAATTTGCTTAGGGATGGGATCACTGAAATTGTCTGCAAAGCGAGTTTTAAGCTTAGCGCAACAAAACTTAAAAAAAAGATCCACCTTGGTAATGTAGCCATATTCTTTTTTATTGCAGGTAGCGATGGCCTTATAATTCCGATCAGGAGCAGCCATCCTGCGTCCTGTACCAGAACAGCCAATATCACCAGTGCATATATCCATTTTGGAATGGGCAGCCACAAGGCTGAGAGGAAATATGCCGGGATCACTGCATATACAAAAAGCAGGTATATCGTTCTAAGCTTATGCTGAGCGATACCAAATTTGCTTAACTGCCAGGCGAGCAAACCCATGCAGGCGAAGAAAAACCATCCATTATATTGAAAATGCAGAAAGAAATAAACCGATGTGAGGTATAAATGTGTATGCACATGCCGGCTTGCCAGCATATACGCCAGCGTAAAAGGCCCCAGCGAGGAAATGGCATTGAATAAAAGCGCGGATTTAAACCATTTATGCGAAACGCTGTTGAGCTTTAGCCGATTCAGGTCTTTCCAGTAAACAATCGCGAAAGCATAAGAGACAAAAATAGACAACGTTGAAAAAATGATGGAAATAGTGCCGTATCCCTGAAATGGAAAACTCAACAACATACCATAAGCAGTGAAAAGGTTTGCATATAAGAGCCAGCGGTATTTCCTGAAAACTCCTTCACCAGTTTTTTCGGACAAATAAGCCAGCATCAGAGTCATCAATATTTGAGTAACCCATCCGGCAAAAGCAAAATGAGAATGGGCTTGCAGTAAATAGCGCTGATTGACAAAAGGCATGGGAAAAGCAATCTTATAACGAAGCAGGACCCCCAGAATGGCAACTACCAGTAAACTAAAAAATGCCGTAAGAAGCCATTTCCGCAAACTTGAATTCATAGATTGCATTTAGAGCCAATTAATAGAGGAATCACAGGTGATATTATGATCCGTATCATAAAGGAAGCAAAATTTTTCCTCTGTTAATAGTCAATGACCCTTTATTATTGAGGTTTCTGATAGTGCGAATAACAGTTTCCACCCTCATCCCCGTCATATCGGCGATTTGCTGCCTGGTTAGCTTTATTTGGTTATGCTTATTGCAGATATTCCTGTTTGTGGCTTTAAAATGAGAGAAAAGAGAGCTAATGCTGTGCTCGGGGCTGCAGCATGTCAGCTCCTGCAAGAGCATGAATTTGAAACGAAGTCTTTCCGCCAATAAACGGCTGAAGGAGAATTGAATTTCTGGTTCTTCCTTCAGGATCCTTAGAAAGATACTTTTTTGCAGTCTGAGTATTATGGAATCAGAGTTGGCTATGGCAGACCCGGCATAAGATCCATCATCAAACAAAGGGAGTTCTCCAAAGCAGTCACCCGGTTCTACCATATATTGGATAAATTCTTTTCCTTCATCATTAACATTTACCCATCTCAGGCTTCCACTCACCAATTGATAGTAGAAAAGGCATTCGGTTCCATCCATGAATACCATTTCATCCGCGGAAATTTTTTTGTATACGGCACCCCAGGCGAGAAGGGTGTCAATATTGATCATCATCCTTTGAAAATTTGAAACGCAGCAAAGCTATGAAGGAATTAAAAGAGAATTCATGACACATAAAGCCGGAAAACCTGACGAAAATCATAAATTCGTATCAGAATTAACTAATAATTGCAAAAAACGCCTGCTGGCAAAGGGTTTCGACGATTCTTACAGGCAATCGGCGAATATGCTTGTACGAAGAGTCTCCCTAATACATGATTTCACTCATAAAATGTGGAGTCAGTCGTCGTTAATCTTGCGCAATCAAAATCAATGAACTTAAAATTTAGATTATGAAAAAACTGATCGCATTGAGTATGATCATTTTCGGTATTGCTTGCAGCAACAGTGGTTCCGGAGAAAAAAAAGAAACGCCTGCTGCGAGTGAGCAAAAAGAAGCCGAAAATGGAAATCCCTCCTATGATCCCCATCGCGGTGAAGGGAAATTCACGAAAGTGGATATAAGCCCCAACCTGGATGTAGCCAAAGCCGAAGCCGGTGAAAAAGTCTTTACCATCAAATGCAGTGCCTGCCATAAACTCACCGATGAGAGATTGGTTGGACCCGGATGGAAAGGAGTTACAAGCCGCCACACACCAGAATGGATCATGAATTTCACTACTAATACGGATGAAATGATTGACAAGGATCCCAAGGCGCAGGCCATGCTTGAAATATGCCTGGTGCGGATGCCTAATCAGAATTTGACTGATGATGATGCCCGGAATGTTTACGAATTCATGCGCAAGAACGACGGAGTAAAATAAGCAGAACGAAACAGATTTAGTTAATTCTAATAATACACTGTATATGAAAAGGATTAGTTCTTCGGTGATTTTTGCCGGATTTGTCTGCATACTCATTGGTGCCGGCTCCTGCAAACCCAAAAATGCCGGTAACGCAGTAAGCGCTGACGCCGCAGCCAAAACATATATTGCGCCTGGCAAATATGACGAGTTTTACAATTTTGTTTCAGGAGGATTCAGCGGACAAATGAGCGTGTACGGCATTCCGTCAGGCCGTTTGCTCAGGGTGATTCCCGTCTTTTCACTGGATCCCGAAAAGGGATATGGCTTTAGTGAAGAGACAAAGCCCATGTTGAACACCTCACATGGATTTGTACCCTGGGATGACCTGCACCACGTTGAAATGTCTCAAACCAATGGAGAAATTGATGGCAGATGGGTTTTTGCAAATGCAAATAACACTCCCAGGATAGCGAGGTTAGACCTGAAGACCTTCCGCACGGCAGAAATCCTGGAAATACCCAATAGCGCGGGTAACCACTCTTCTCCGTTTATAACAGAAAATACTGAATACGTGGTAGCTGGCACCCGCTTTAGCGTGCCGCCTGATAATGCCAATGGGGATGTACCTATCAATACTTACAAGAAGAATTTCAGAGGCTCCGTAACATTTGTAAAAGTTGACAAAGAAACGGGCAAGATGAGTATTGCCTTTCAGTTGAGAACCCCCGGAATAAACTTTGACCTGAGCCATGCCGGCAAGGGCAAGTCTCACGACTGGTTCTTTTTTTCCTGCTACAATACGGAACAGGCCAATACCCTACTGGAAGTTAATGCCTCCCAGAGAGACAAGGATTTTATTATGGCCTTGAACTGGAAAAAGCTGGAAGAATATGCTAACGCAGGAAGGGGCAAGAAGGAAACTGTTAAATATGCCCATAATATGTATGACGAAACGACGCATACAGCCACTTCGGAAATGGGCACTGAGGTCCTCGTTCTTGATGCCAAAGACCTGACAGATATTTGTTTTTTTATACCCTGCCCCAAATCGCCACACGGATGCGATGTTGACCCCACCGGCGAATATATAGTGGGCAGCGGTAAGCTGGCAGCCCTCTTACCCGTATTCAGTTTCGACAAGATTCAAAAAGCCATTGCCGACAAAGATTTCATTGGAACCTATGACGGCATACCCGTAATCAGGTATGAAGCCGCTTTGTATGGCGAAGTTCAAAAACCAGGTTTAGGGCCTTTGCATACCGAATTTGACGGCCGCGGAAACGCCATCACCACGTTTTTTGTTTCATCAGAAATTGTGCGCTGGAATATCAAGGACCTGAAAATAATCGATCGTCAGCCCACTTTCTATTCCCCGGGTCACTTGTGCATTCCCGGAGGGGATACAAAGAAACCGAATGGCAAATATGTAATGGTGTATAATAAGATTACCAAGGATAGATACCTGCCAACAGGACCTGAATTAGCGCAGGCCTGCCAGTTATTCGATATTAGTGGAGACAAAATGCAACTGCTCCTTGACTTCCCAACGATCGGTGAACCACACTATGCGCAAGCCGTTTCTGCCGATCTCATCAAGAATAATTCAGTCAAGTTTTTCAAAATTGAAGAAAATGCCAATCCTTATGTATCGAAAGGAGAAGCCGCCACAAAGGTTGTAAGAACAGGAAACAGGGTTGATATATACATTACTGCCATACGTTCCCATTTTGCTCCAGATAATATTGAGGGCGTAAGGATGGGTGATGATGTGTACTGGCATGTAACCAACCTGGAGCAGGACTGGGATGTGCCCCATGGTTTTGCAATTAAGGGCGCATTAACAGGTGAGTTATTGGTTATGCCAGGGGAAACGCAGACCCTTAGGTGGAGCCCTGAAAAGCCCGGAATTTATCCTTTTTATTGTACGGATTTTTGCAGCGCATTACACCAGGAAATGCAGGGTTATATCAGGATATCACCACAAAATAGCAATGTAGCCCTATTGTTCAGTACCGGGAAAAACCTTCCCAGTACCGACCCTTCAAATACGATTGAAGAAACGACTAAGGAAAAGCACGATTAATTGTTAACTAAGGTCTTATCATCCCTCAGGCGGACTCCTGCTTTGGAAATACCTTAATTGGGAATTCAAAGCGGGAGGCTTGCAAAATTTTGCGGAACTATGAAAGGACTTCGATTGAATAAATGGACTAGAATATTATTGATATTATGCAGCGCGGGATTACTCGTCGTTTTGTTTGTTCCAATGTGGCGCATTGATTTGGATGCGCCACAATATCCTGAGGGATTGCGACTACTTATCTATCCCAACAGGCTAAGCGGAGACGTTGACATTATCAATGGGTTAAACCATTATATTGGCATGAAGACGCTTCACACCCAGGATTTTCGCGAATTTGTTTTCCTGCCCTATATCATCGGCTTCTTTGCACTTGCATTACTCGCAACGGCTTTGGTGGGAAATAGGAAATTATTCTATTTCATATCGATCCTCTTTGTTTGCTTTGGAATTGTGGCAATGGTGGATTTCTGGAAATGGGAATATAATTATGGGCACCACCTCAATCCGGATGCGGCGATCATTGTGCCCGGAATGACCTATCAGCCTCCCCTGATCGGCTTCAGACAATTGCTCAATTTTGGAGCCTATTCCATGCCTGATTTAGGCGGCTGGATCTTCCTGGGAACAGGAGTGATGTTAATCCTGCTCATTATTAGGGAAGCAAGATATTTCAGGAAATGGCGCGCCAAGGGCAAATCAGCGGCAGTTCTTGTTTTCGCCCTGGTCATCTTCCTAAGCTCCTGCAATGGCAAAACAGAACCGATTGTGATGGGTAAGGATCAATGCAGCTTCTGTAAGATGACCTTTACCGATGTCCGGTTTGGGGCAGAGATACTTACTCAAAAAGGCAAGGTCTATAAATTTGATGATGTGCACTGTCTTGCATCATTCCTCGAATCAGACCAGGCAAACCGAAAAAATGCGAAGGAGATATATTTTGTAGATTTCAGTGGCACGCATTCCCTCATTGAGTCGGAGAAGGCTTTTTACATGAAGAGTGAATCGCTCAGAACCCCAATGGGAGGAAATATCGCCGCTTTTAGCAGTAAGGATAGTTTAAACAAGGTTTTGACTCTTACCAAAGGGACCATCCTGAGCCGGGGAGAAATCATTAAGGAATGAAAACCTTTCTTTTCATAGTGGCGTGTTTATTGACAATCTCTTTCAAGTGTTCAGCCAAAACAGTCAGGGTAGGCCATTATCAAACATATCACTCCATTCATGAAGCCCTGGCAGCCGTTGAAAATGGCGACAGTATTTGGGTTGATGGAGGGGTGTATCGGGAGAAGAATATCGTCATCAATAAGTCCATCACCCTTATCGGCAGGGATTACCCCGTATTAGATGGCGAACACAGTTACCAGATCGTCTCCATAAGAGCAGACTATGTAACTATCAGGGGATTTAGACTGATTAATTCCGGTGTTTCAAGTCTGGATGACATTGCCGCCATAAAAATATATGAACGTCGCAATGTAACGGTGGCGGATAATATTTTTGAGAATACTTTCTTTGGCATCTACTCGCAATCCGGCCTGCAATGCACTTTTGAAAATAACAAACTTACCGCTTCAGCCAAAACGGAACAACAGAGCGGGAATGGTATCCATTGCTGGAAATCCGATAGCATGAAGATCATCGGCAATACCATTTCCGGCCATCGGGATGGAATTTATTTTGAGTTTGTAACCAATTCGGTGATATGGAGAAATATGTGCTACAATAACATGCGTTACGGGCTGCATTTCATGTTTTCGCACAATGACTCTTATATCAGTAATATTTTCAAACAAAACGGGGCCGGAGTTTCCGTGATGTTTACGCATGGCGTTAGAATGTTCAATAATTATTTCGAAGACAATTGGGGAGACGCGGCCTATGGCATATTCCTCAAGGAAATTACAGACAGCTATATTATCGGAAATAAATTCATCGGTAATACCAGCGGCATATATATGGAAGGCACGAACAGAGTGCTGGTGGAAAAGAATCAATTTCAAAATAACGGGTGGGGAATGAAAATACAGGCGAGTTGTGTGGATAATACAATCACACTGAATAATTTTCTTTCCAACACCTTTGACGTTGCCACCAATGGAACTTTGGTGGAAAATAATTTTAACCACAATTACTGGGATAAATACGAAGGATATGATTTGAATAAAGACAATACGGGAGATGTACCTTATCGGCCGGTGAGCCTCTATTCCATGATCATTGAACAGAATCCTGCAGCCATGATGCTGTTCAGAAGTTTTATGACATCATTGCTTGATAAATCAGAAAAGATCTTTCCAACACTCACTCCCGAAAACCTGAAAGACAATTATCCACTCATGAAACCCTTACACCTATGATCATAGCGAATAATGTATCAAAAAAATTTGGCAAATTAAAAGCCTTAAATAATATTTCCGTAACCTGTAACAAGGGCGAATGTATTGCCCTCATTGGCCCCAATGGAAGTGGTAAAACAACCTTTATAAAAAGCATCCTGGGAATGGTGGTGCCAGACAGCGGCTTTATCACATTCAACGGAAAAAATATAGTACATGACTGGTTGTACCGTCAATACATTGGATACATGCCACAGATCGGGAGGTATCCGGATAATATGACCATTGGCCAGATTTTCAAGATGATGAAGGACATAAGGGACAGGGGCAAAAATATTCCCACAGACGAAGACCTGATAGAGGCATTCGGCCTGAATGAATTGCTTCGCAAGCGAATGAGCACTCTGTCTGGCGGCACCAGGCAAAAGGTGAGCGCTTCACTGGCCTTTCTTTTCAACCCCGTTGTGTTGATTCTGGATGAGCCCACGGCAGGCCTTGATCCGCTGGCATCGGAATTATTGAAGAAGAAAATCATTGATGAAAAATTGAATGGCAAACTCGTGTTGATTACATCACATGTACTAAGCGAATTGGATGACCTCATTACACAGGTGATTTATATGCAGGATGGCAATCTCATGTTTCATAAAAGCCTGGAAGACCTTCGCAGGGATACCGGCGAGCAAAAACTTTCAAAGGCCATTGCCTCCGTGATGCAGAAAAACTAGAAACATGAAAAAAATCATCAAATACGTAATTGCAGATATTCTCCGGAATAAGATTGTATTAGCTTATACAGGTTTCCTCCTCGTGATCTCCCTGAGTATCTTTAACCTGGAGGATAATACTTCAAAAGGATTGCTGAGCCTGCTCAATACCGTATTGATCATTGTGCCGCTGGTGTGTATTATTTTTTCGACTATTTATGTTTATAATAGCTCCGAATTTATAGAACTCCTGGTAAGCCAGCCGTTGAAAAGAAAGAATATTTGGATCAGCCTATTCTCGAGTTTGGCAGGCGCAATGTCGCTCGCATTTTTCGTAGGGACCGGCGTTCCCATCCTGCTTTATATTCCAACCGACACCGGATTGCTGATGCTGGCGATGGGATTGGTGCTTTCCATCATTTTTGTAGCCATTGCCATGCTGGCCGCCGTAGCCACCCGCGACAAGGCAAAGGGCATTGGCATAGCCATTTTGTTGTGGCTGTATTTTTCACTTTTGTTTGACGGACTCGTATTGTTTCTGCTCTTCCAGTTTGAAGATTATCCTATGGAAAAAATTATGGTGGTTATCAGTGCCTTCAACCCGATTGATTTAAGCAGGATACTGATTTTGCTCAAGATGGATATTTCTGCCCTAATGGGCTATACCGGCGCGATATTCAGAGATTTCTTTGGTTCGCAATCAGGTTTGATAATAGTCTCGGCGGTTCTGTTCCTGTGGATAATTGTTCCAGTATGGCTTTCATTGAGAAATTTCAACAGAAAAGACCTTTGAGTGCGGAAGGAGATGAGTGCTGTTTTCCGCTATGAGATTTGATTCCATTCTCCCAAATTTCTCATACCCTGTGACTGATTCCAAAGACTGAGAAAGTTACCGGTAAAAATGATTTCGCCTTCTTCAAAATAATACCATGAAAAAGGATATCACAACCAGGTCCGATATAGAAATCCTGGTCAGGAGTTTTTATGAAAAGGTAAAGGCCGATCCCGTTATCGGATATTTTTTCAATGAAGTTGCCAGGGTGAATTGGGAAGCACACCTTGAGTTGATGTATGAGTTTTGGGAAAATTCCCTTCTTCATACCGGCAATTACGGGGGTAATCCAATGGAATCACACCAAAGGCTGCATGGGAGTCTTCCCTTGAATGCTGACCTGTTTGGAAGATGGAATAATTTGTTTGATTCAACGGTGGACGAATTATATGCCGGCGAGAATGCCGAAATATTAAAAACAAGGACCAAAAATATTGGCGCGGTTATACAAAACAAGATTCTTCCTAAGGATGGCTGAATTCCGCAGTGGCTCTTTCAGGCACAATAGGATCAGGTAATGCAGGGTACAATACAAAAGCCATCTCTTGAAGGAGGTAACAAATTGTCTAGTATTCCTGTGCCTCTTCTTCATTCACGGGATTAACTTCCCGGTCATTAAGGGTTTCTCTTATTATGATCCTGGCAATAGGTTTTAGAAAAAGCCCTTTCCTGAACAGGAAAAGGATCAGGAGTATAATCAGAAGGAGGCCTGCCGTGCTGCCGAATCCAATGGCATTACTGCCTGTTTTTTCCGCGATCCAATAGGCAAAAACCATTCCCAGGAAAAGGATTATGAAGAAGGACAGGAAGAGGGCCACGATGAGCCAGATAAACATGCCCAGGGAGCGCGACAGCAGGCTGACACCCTGCAGTTTGAACAATTCCAGCCTGACATCAATATATTCCCTGATGAGTTTCTTGTTTTGCCTTAAAAATTCCGAGAAATCCAGATTGCTGGCCATAGTGAATGGTATTTCTAAAATTACTATTAAATAAATGTCTCCGCAAAAATTGGCGCTAACAAATATTTTTGTGCATTGAAGGAATATATTAACTTTGCAACGGAAAAAGAAACGAAGGAAGGGAACGGTGATCGTTCCCTTCTTTATTTACCAGATATGACCAAAGGGGCGCCCATCGAGGCTATAGAGGAAATGATGACCAGTCTTCTGGAGCCTGACAAGGAATGTTTCCTGGTGGAAATCAGGATCAAACCCACCAATAATATTAAAGTGTTCCTGGATGCCGACACAGGCATATCGATAGACAAATGCGTTACTTATAACAGGGCCTTGTATAAGAGGATTGTAGAGAGCGGATTGTTTCCTTCGGATGATTTTTCCCTGGAATTGTCTTCGCCGGGTTTGGATGAACCACTGAAATTGCGCCGCCAATATATTAAGAATATAGGCCGGAATGTGGAAGTGACTACAAAAGACGGCGTTCTGAAGGCAGGCAAATTGCTGGAAGTAGGAGAGGATGGCATCACCATCCGGGAAACCAGGGGCAGCGGCAGGAAAAAGGAGTTTATTCAACATGATTTCTTATTTGATAACATAAAAACAACCAAAGTTCAAATTCAATTTTAGTCGTCCCCAATTCGGGCCCGGGAATATTCGGGTGAAGAACTGCGGACATTGGAATTCTTAAATGCTGTTCTATGGCAAGTATTAACCTGATTGAATCGTTCCAGGAGTTTAAAGATGCGGAGAATATTGACCGCCCCACCCTCATGAAGGTGCTGGAAGATGTATTTAAAACCCTGCTTCGGAAGAAATACGGATCTGATGAAAATTTTGACGTAATCGTAAACACTGAGAAAGGCGACCTGGAAATAATCCGCCGCCGCACCATTGTGGATGACGGGCAGGTGCAAAACCCGGTTGCCGAAGTGGCATATAGCGATGCCGTGAAGATTGAGCCCGACTTTGAAGTGGGTGAAGAATTGTTTGAAGAGGTGGACATACTGGATTTCGGTCGCCGCGCGATCCTGGCCGCAAAGCAAACGCTGGCCAGCCGTATCAGCGACCTGAAAAAAAGCAGCCTGGTGAAGAAGTATGCCGACAGGGTGGGCGAAATCGTGAGTGCCGAAGTGTACCAGGTCTGGAAAAAAGAAGTATTGTTGCTGGACGAAGACGGAAATGAACTGATTTTACCGAAATCGGAACAAATTCCTTCGGACTATTTTAAGAAAGGGGAAACCGTAAGGGCTGTTGTGAAAAAAGTGGAGCTCAAAAATAATTCTCCGGTAATCATCTTATCCCGTACGCATTCGTCATTCCTCGCTAAATTGCTGGAAATAGAAGTGCCGGAAATATTTGATGGCCTCATCGTCATTCGCAAGATCGTGAGGGAACCCGGGGAAAGAGCCAAAGTGGCAGTGGAATCCTATGACGATCGCATCGACCCGGTGGGTGCCTGCGTGGGAATGAAAGGCAGCCGTATTCATGGCATCGTGAGAGAATTGAAAAATGAAAATATCGACGTTATCAATTGGACCAATAATACTCAGCTCCTGATTCAGCGTGCCCTCACGCCTGCCAAGGTGAGTTCTATGGAAATTGATACGGAAAGGAAACATGCCAATGTATTCCTGAAGCCTGACCAGGTTTCGCTGGCCATCGGCAGACGGGGTGTAAATATTAAATTGGCCTGCGAATTGACGGGTCATGATATCGATGTTTACAGGGATGACGAAGGACAAACCGAAGAATTTGATATAGACCTTGACGAATTTACCGATGAGATAGAACCCTGGGTAATTGACGAATTGAAACGGATTGGATGTGACACGGCCCGGAGTGTTTTGGATCTCACAACTGAAGAACTGGAACGCAGAACAGACCTGGAAAAGGAAACGATAGATGAAGTTCGAAGGGTTTTGAAAGAAGAATTTGAAAAAGAATAAAAACTTTCCAAATCAATTTCTCCGCTTTTTTGGAGAGAAAGATTGAAATAATAATCAGCGCGTCCCTATTGGATAGCTGGTTTGGTGAAGGATACAAAATTTATGGCTGAATTAAAATTACCACGGTTATTAGGCGCTGCCAAGGAGTTCAACGTTGGACAGGATACCATTATTGATTTCCTGATAGGGAAAGGATTTGGTAAAGACGACTTAAAGCCCACAAGTAAGCTCTCGGAAGAGATGTATCGTGCCCTGCAGCAGGAATTCTCGACTGATAAAGCTGCCAAGGCAAAAAGCGACCAGATCGAGATACCGAAGGGTAATATCATGGAAGCGAGGAAGAAGAAGGATGAGGAAGAGATTTCATTCAAAAAGGAAGTAAAGAAAAAACCAGCAGAAAAAGAAGTGTTGGCTGTTGTGGATGTGGCTCTCCCGCCTGCACCTGAAGTGCCCCCTGTAAAACAGGTGGAAACAGTTGAACCCGGGCTGGTGAAAATTGAAGCACCTGAATTGGCAGGACCCAAAATCCTGGATAAGATTGATTTGGATGCGATTGATTCTTCCACCAGGCCTAAGAAGACTTCGAAGAAGGGTCCGGAAAAATCAGAGCCTGCCGAAGAGCGGGAGAAAAAAGCAAAGCCTGGTAAGACCGATTCAAAATCTCCCGAACCAGAGCCTGAACCAACTGAAGTTGCCGAAATTCCCGCCGAAGCCGTGCCTGATGAAAAAGAGGAATCCCCTTTAATTGAAAATATTCGCGCGGAAAAACTCGAAGGACCCAAGATCATCGGAAAGATCACATTGCCTTCCGAAAATGACACGCGCCCCAAACCAAAAGAAGAAAAGCGCAAGAGAAAGCGTATTCCAATTGAAAAAAGGGATCAGCAGCAGCCACGAAAAGAAGAGATTAAAGAGAAAAAGGAAGTCAAACCGGCCCAGCATCGCCCCGGCGACCGCAGAGACACAAGACCGGGGAGCCGTTTCGGGGGTCATAGAGACAAGCGACACGAGAATAAGGAAATTGACGCCAAGGAGATCCAGGACAAGATCCGGGAAACCCAGGCTAAACTTGCCGGAGCATCACGAGGCGGCAAGAGCACCAAGTCAAAATACCGCAGGGCCAAGCGCGAGGAATTGGCTGAACACCTGGCCGGTGAAATGACCGACGATCATAAGCTGCAGGTTACTGAATTTGTAACTGTGAGTGAGCTGGCCAATTTAATGAACGTGAACTTTGCCGATGTGATAGGCAAATGTATGAGCCTGGGCATCATGGTTTCTATCAATCAACGCCTGGATGCGGAAGTAATAGAACTCGTGGCCGGTGAATTTGGCTATGAAGTTGAATTTATAGGGGTGGAAGATGCCGCGGAAGAGGAAGAAGATGAAATCTCCGAAGAACCGGAAGAACTGATTACCAGGCCACCGGTTGTCACCATCATGGGCCATGTGGACCACGGTAAAACCTCCCTCCTGGACTATATCAGGAGCGCGAATGTTGTAGCCGGTGAAGCAGGTGGAATTACCCAACATATCGGTGCCTACCAGGTTACAACGTCAACCGGCAAGAAGATCACCTTCCTGGACACGCCCGGCCATGAGGCATTTACAGCTATGCGTGCCCGTGGTGCAAAAGCCGCCGACGTGGCCGTGATTGTTATTGCCGCCGATGACGCTGTGATGCCTCAAACAAAAGAAGCGATCAGCCATGCCCAGGCTGCCGGCCTGCCCATGGTATTCGCCATCAATAAAGTTGACAAGGAAGGCGCCAACCCCGAAAAGATAAAAGAGCAGTTGGCCGCAATGAATCTCCTGGTGGAAGACTGGGGTGGTAAATACCAGAGCCAGGAAATATCGGCCAAGAAGGGACTGAATATTGATTTGTTGCTGGAAAAGATATTATTGGAGTCTGAACTCCTGGATTTGAAAGCCAACCCTGGCAGGGAGGCTGCCGGAACCATCATTGAAGCATCATTGGATAAGGGTCGGGGCTATGTGGCTACAATGCTCGTGCAAAATGGCACTTTAAATCAGAGCGAAATAGTAGTAAGCGGACAATATTATGGAAGGGTGAAAGCCATGTTCAATGAAAGAAACCAGCGGCTCGAAGAAGCCGGCCCGTCTTCTCCGGTACAAATTTTGGGTTTGAACGGCGCTCCACAGGCCGGCGAAAAATTCAGGGTTTACGAAGATGAGAGCGAAGCCAAGGAAGTGGCCAACCGCCGCGCCCAGATTCTCAGGGAACAGGGCATACGGGCCAAGAAACATATTACACTAGACGAAATCGGTAGACGTTTGGCCCTGGGCAATTTCAAACAGCTAAATCTCATTATTAAAGGTGATGTGGATGGATCAGTTGAAGCCTTGAGCGACTCACTCCAGAAATTATCCACAGAAGAAATTGCTGTAACGGTGGTGCACAAAGCCGTTGGTGCAATCACTGAAAGCGACGTGTTATTGGCAACGGCTTCAGACGCCATCATAGTAGGGTTTAACGTACGTCCTTCGCTACAGGCTTCCAGGCTGGCAGAAACAGAAGGCGTGCAGATCAAGACCTATTCAATCATTTACAATGTGATTGAAGAGATCAAGAGCGCAATGGAGGGAATGATGGAGCCAACTATCACAGAAAAAATAGTGGCCAATGTTGAAGTGCGCGAAGTTTATAAATTTGACAAGGTGACCGTTGCAGGTTGCTATGTGCTCGATGGAAAACTCGCCCGCAACGCCAAAGTGAGACTGATCAGGGATGGTATCGTAACCTATCCTACAGGCGAAGGACAAAGTGCTGACCTGGCTTCTTTGAAACGATATAAGGATGATGTGAAGGATGTATCCGCGGGTATGGAATGCGGCCTCACCATCAAGAATTTTAACGACCTGAAAGTGGGCGATGTGGTGGAAGCTTTTGAAATAGAAGAAGTGAAGAGAACACTCTAGAATATGGGCATGATTGCCCGGGTCAAAAGACGCCAATATGCAGGTCTCACCTACGGTATAAAGCTTTGTTAAATCAAACTATTGCAGGGAACCTGACCTGAATTCAGGTTTATTTTTGAACCTGCCTGAATAATTTTTATGATGAAACTCATATACTTTGCTTGTTTTGTGGGGATTTGCTCTCTGGCAAACGCGCAGGGACAAACAAAGAAAGTGTTGGCCGATAAGATCATTGGCGTGATTGGAAGCAAGATCATATTGCAATCGGATATAGTCAACCAAATCGAAGATGCTAAAAGGCAGGGCCAGGAATTACCGCCCGATGCCAACTGCATTTTGCTGCAGCAGATGATGGCACAGAAAGCGCTGGTTTTACAGGCAGAAAAGGATTCCTTACCAGTAAGTGATGAAGATGTGGAAGCGGAACTGGATCTGCGAGTAAGGAATTTCATAAACTATTATGGAGGAAAGGAAGCCCTCGAACAGATTGCAGGCAGAACTGTTTATCAGATAAAAGAAGATTTTCGCGATCAGATAAAGGAGTCCAAGTTGTCAAACGCAATGCATAACAAGATCCTTGAAAATGTAAAAATCACTCCTACCGAAGTAAAAGAATTTTTCGACAGGATGTCTAAAGACACGGCGAAACTACCCTTCCACGAAACGCAACTGGAGATCAAACAAATTGTCATTTATCCCAAAGCCAGCCGCGACCTGGAAAAATACGCCCAGGATGAACTGGCTGAATACAAAAAGCAAATCGAATCGGGACAGACTTCGTTTGATAAACTGGCCAAATTGTTCAGTGATGATCCAGGTACTAAGGATAATGGGGGACGTTTTGAATTCAATAAAAACGACAAGAATGTTGACGGCACTTTTCTTTCCACCGCGTTTTCTTTGAGGGAAGGACAGATTTCCAGGGTCATTAAATCAAAATTTGGATATCATATCATCCAGGTAGTGAGCAGAAATGGAGACGATATTGTGGTTCGACACATCCTCAAGATTCCCAAAGTCACCGACGTTGAGATTAATGAAGCCACCGCTAAGCTGGATAGCATCAGGGCGAAGCTGGTGGCAGGAACCCTGTCTTTTGGCGAGGCCGTTGACAAATTCAGTGAGGATGAAAACAGCAAATTCACCGCGGGGGCGCTTACCAGCCCCACCGGAACTCCCTATTTAACGATTGACCAGTTAGACAAGGACCTGGTGACCATGCTCGACCGTCTCAAAGTAGGCGAATACTCCGCTCCGCTTACTTTTACAGACGACAGGGGTAAACAGGCTGTCAGGATTGTATTTCTTCAAAACAAGACCGAACCTCATATTGAAAATCTGAAAGACGATTATAATGAGATCGCGCAAAAGGCTTTGGAAGAGAAAAAGAATATTGTGCTGGATAAGTGGTTCCAAACCAAAATGCCCACTTACTTTATTTCCGTGGATGAGACCTACCGCGGTTGCGCGCAGGTAGCCAAATGGATCACGGTGCCTTCAACGGCAAAGAAATAAGAATAAACACTTACCCCCTATAAATATTTGTCTGGCTGTAGCATTACTATAGACTCTTTTTTCTTTAATTTGTTATTTGTAAATATTTCCAATAGCCCACGGTGGCTCAGAGTGCACTTGGTAAAATGCATATCCAGAATATGACGACCTTATCCGGGAAAGCCAGACCCTCACTCGGGGAAACCGAGATCGTCTACCTGCTCCTAACCGACCCGGACGGCAACATCATCTTTGCCAATAAGGCTACACGTGAACAGTATCCACTCACCAATTCCACAACTTCAGGTATACATATCAGCGAGTTATTGTTCAATGGTGACCGGTTGAAAGCCAGATCCCTCATCAGTTCCATTACCACAAGTAGTTATGAACTGGCTGAATATACTGAAAGCATTCAACTGTACGGACATAGAGCATCAAGGCAGTGGCGCTTCTATCCGGCATATTCCCCAGGCAGGGAAAAAATAACAGGCCTGTTATGTGTGAGTAGCATGGATAGTTCCAATAGTGGAGATGTGAAAGCCGTAAATCCCCAATACAATGGGGATCAATATCCCGCATTGCACACAACCGGATCAGACCTGGATGATCCCTCCTATTATGTGGGCCTCCTGCTGGAATACACCGACAATGCTTTTTTCCTGATAGACACCCACCTGAATGTGGTGTTCTATAACCAGGCCGCGGCTGAATATTACAGGTCAGGTTTCGGGAAGGAACTGCATCGGGGATTTCATTTTCCTGAAATTATTCCACTGGAATTTAGAGACGAAAGAAGAAAGATGCTCCATGAAAAAGTATTGCTTGGCCAAACCGTTGAAACCCTTGGCCAAATTCCTTCTCCCCAGGGTCAAAGGATCTTTCATAATATTTATCGTCCCATTTTAAACGCAAATGCAAACGTTATAGGCATTTGCCTGATAGCTGATGATATTTCTGAAAGAGAAAAGGCGAAAAATGAATTGCTCAAGAGCGAAAGGTTTTTCAAGTCCCTGATAAGCGATTCCCTTGATGGCATTGCACTCACCGATACAGAAGGCAGGATTAGTTATATGGCCGCCTCCTGTAGAAAAATACTTGGCTTTGAACCCGAGGAGTTGGTTGGGAAAATCTGTTTCGACTTCATACACCCCGATGATATTCCTGTAGCGCGGTCAGGATTCCAGGACGAAATTATGCGAACGCCCCAAGCCAGATATTACGAATTGAGATTGAAGCGGAGGAGTGGTGAATGGGTGTGGATGATGGTGAGGGCCCATAATATGCTCCAGGATGCTGCCGTGAATTCCATAGTAATATTCTTCTCCGACATAACATCCAGGAGAGAGGCTGACCTGGCGAGAAAGGAAGCGGAATCACAATCGATAGAACGGGCTGCGCAAATCAACAGCATCCTGCATAGTATTACCGATGGTTTCGCGGCCATTGACCGGCAACTCAATATAATCCTATGGAATCATACCAGTGAAAAGATGACTGGCAAGACTGCAGAATCCGTTCTTCAAAAAAATATTCTGTCCATCTTTCCTCAATTTGTCAATTCACCCATTCATTATCAGTTACAAACGGCCATGGATAATTCTGTTTCGGTGAATTTTACGGAATATCTCCGCGACGCGCAATCGTGGATTGAATTCAGCGCTTATCCTTCGGCACAGGTGCTATTTGTATATTTCAGGGATGTTACCAAGAGGAAACAGCAGGAAATGATCTTGGAATTGGAAAGGGAAGTTTTTGAAATGAACACCCGGATTGGAGGCGCACTGAGGAGTACTGTGGATTATTTTCTGCACGGCATTGAAAAAGTGTATCCAGGCATGCTCTGCTCCGTAATGGTACTGGATGAAGAAGAGGAACATATCTTCAAATTTTCGGCGCCCGGCTTGCCGAACGAATATATGGATCTTATTGATGGTGCTGAAACGGGCGCCAATACAGGTTCCTTCGGCACTTCGGCTCATCTTAGGGAATTGATGATAGTTTCAAACATTGAAACGGACCCGCTTTGGGCCTATTGGAAAGACACCGCGCTTGGATTCGGGCTCAGGGCCTGCTGGTCCGTTCCCATTATCAATCATGAAGGAAAAGTATTGGCCACTTTCGCTGTGTATTACAAAACCATTAAATCCCCCACGGAAGATGAGATCAATGCCATATCAAAATTTGCAGGAATACTGTTAATCCTGATGGAAAGAGAAATTGCCGAAGCCAGGTTGAAAATTTCGAATGAGCGGTACAAGTTTGCCACACTGGCCACCAATGAAGCCATTTGGGATTGGGATCTTAAGACAAATGAAATTTATTGGGGCGATGGATTCAAAAGGCTCTTTGGCTATAGCATTCCAAAAGGGAAAGGCAGCTATGAACAATGGTTTACCTGCCTGCATCCCGACGACAGGGCCATTGTGGACAGATCCTATGAGGGATTATTCCTGAGGGATAAGAATACCAATATCATCCAGACTGAATATCGCTTCCTGAGATGGGATGGAAGCTACGCTGATATTGTTGATATAGGCTATCTGCTTTTCAATGAAAATGGGGAAGCCATCCGGATGGTGGGATCCATGAGAGACATTACTGAATTTAAGAAATTGCAGGCGCAGTTGCTGCAGCAGGAACTGGGAAGGCAGAAGATGGTTATTGAAGCAGCCATCGGAGCCCAGGAAAAGGAAAGAGCAGAAATAGGAAAGGAACTTCATGATAATATCAACCAGGTACTTTCAACCACCAAACTATACCTCGACCTGGCAAAAACCGATGAAGGCAGGAGAATGGAATTACTCCAGATGAGCTCTAAAAATATCAATAATGCCATCGTTGAGATCCGCAATCTGTCTCATTCATTGGTTCCACCCAGTTTAAAAGATTTGGGATTGGTAGAATCTATTTTTGATCTGATTGGGAAAATCAGGCTTACCCAGACTTTCAATATTGAATTTGATTTCAGTGATCTTTCTCTCGAAAAACATATAACACTTGATCAAAAACTGACCTTATACAGAATCGTGCAGGAGCAGTTGAATAATATTATCAAGCACGCGGATGCGAATGTTGTGAATATCTTATTATCTCTTGAAGAAGATTCGATCCGCTTATTGGTGGAGGATGATGGGAAAGGATTCAACCCTGGTTTGGCCAAAAAAGGTGTGGGACTGAACAATATTTTTAACAGGGCCGCATTTCACGATGGAATTGCTTTATTGGAATCTGCGCCGGGAAAGGGTTGCAGACT
>CALFNL010000175.1 GCA_937902875.1 uncultured Bacteroidota bacterium
ATTAGCTATACCTGACCATGGTATAATCAATAAATCAGTGGAATCATTTAATCCCAATAATCCGCGATCAAACAAGAAAGGGTTACAGCCATCACTATAACCCTTTCCTTATTTTGTGGGAGCACACGGGTTCGAACCGCGGACCCTCTGCTTGTAAGGCAGATGCTCTGAACCAGCTGAGCTATGCTCCCTAATTTTGCAGGGATTGCAAAGATAAGGGTTGCACCATTTCTGCAAAATTTTTTTCATATTTGAACTATGGATAAACCCAAGAGCTATTGCGAAGCCGTATGGCAAATGGACAAGAATAATGTGCATGTTCACTATCATGATAAGGAATATGGCTTCCCCATTCACGATGACAACCATCTATTCGCGCGACTGGTATTGGAAATCAACCAGGCCGGACTGAGCTGGACCACCATCCTCAATAAAAAGGACAATTTTTTCGAGGCCTTCGACAATTTTGAGATCGGGAAAGTGGCCTCATATAATGAGAAGAAAATACTCAAACTACTGCAAAACGAAGGCATCATCCGCAACCGCCTGAAAATAGAATCAGTGATCGCGAACGCCAAACGCATTAAGACCATACAGAAAGAATCAGGCTCCTTTGAAAATTGGCTCAATAGCCATCATCCCCGCACCAGGGAGGAATGGGTGAATATCTTTAAATCGCAATTCCGATTTACCGGCGGCGAGATAGTGAATGAATTCCTCCAGAGTACAGGATACCTGAGAGGAGCACATATCGAATCCTGCCCCATCTTCAAAAAAGTGCTGCAAAGGAAACCAGCATGGGCCAGAAAGGAAAAAACCTAAGGGAATAGCTGATTTCCGTACTTTCATGAACCGGAATGACATTCTTAACTGATATGGCTGTTCCTCATCTTCAAAACCTAACGCAGCATTCACTGTATGAACCCCAACAGACAGCCCGCTTCCGTTTACGAAGAACAACTTGCCCATTTTCAGTCTGTTTGCTATGGCCTCCGGCAAAAGAGCAAACGATATGGCTGGATTCGCCTGCTCTCCATACTGGTTCCCTTTATCCTGGCCTATGCCTTTCTGCCCCACCAACTCAGTTGGTTCCTGGCCTGCATGCTGATCCTGATAATCTTATTCCTCTATGTGGTTTCTGTAGATACCAATAATGGTCAACTCATTCAGCACTATGAGAGGCTGATAGCCATTAATGAAGAAGAGCTGAAGATCCTGAATCATTCCTATACCGATCGCGATGATGGCAAGGAATGGGAACCGGCCCTGCATGCCTATGCGGCCGACATGGACCTTTTTGGGAAATTCTCCCTTTATCAATATATCAACCGCTGCGAATCACAGCAGGGTCAAAGCCTCCTGGCCGACCACCTGCTGGAACCGCTACCTTTTGAACATATAAAAGAGTACCAGGAAGCCATCCGGGAACTGGAACCCCAATTGGAATGGCGGCAGCAGTTGCAATCATTCGCGCGTTCCGCGAAATTTTCCTTGTCAACCGAAGAAAGAATAAAGGGATGGCTGCAGCAGGAAGACAAAACGATCAATACCCGGTTCTGGAAGCCGGTAAGCTATATTTATCCGTTCATCCCCCTGGGTGCCGTGATATTTTATTCGTGGGAACTTATTTCACTGCCCGTCTTTCTACTGGTAATGTTCCTTTGCTATAGTTTTGCCACCCAATATTCCAAGAGGGTAAATGCCATTCACGGCAATGTGTCCAGGATAGAACCGGAGATTTACAGCCTGCAGCAACAGATCCTGCACCTTGAAAAGCAACCATTCAAGTCGGCCCTCCTGCAGCAGATGCAAAAATTAATCCAGGGCACTCATCAAAAAGCGTCGGCAGAATTATTGGCGCTGAAAAAAATATTATACCGATTTGATTTCCGGCTCAATATGCTTATGGGTCCTCTGATGAATATTTTTCTGCTATGGGATATAAGGCAAATGATCAGCATGCAGTCCTGGAAAAATCAAAACAAGAAACTGCTGCGAACCTGGATAGAAGGAATGGCGGCCATGGAAGTGCTCAACAGCCTGGCGGTACTGGCTTTCAATCATCCCCAATATTGCTTTCCCAATTTTTCGGGGGCTGACTTCTTTTTTGAGGCGAAAGGACTAGGGCATCCGCTGATCCCTTCTTTCAGGCGGATTGACAATGACTGCAGCATATCGGGCACAGGGCAGATCATGCTGATCACGGGCTCTAATATGGCAGGGAAAAGCACCTTTCTGAGAAGTGTGGGTGTGAACACGGTCCTGGCCATGATGGGTGCGCCCGTCTGCGCCAGCTCACTAACGCTGTCGCCTACGCGATTGATCAGCAGCATGCGCATCGCGGATAACCTGGCAGAAAACACCTCCACTTTTTATGCGGAGCTCAAGAAGCTTCAAATGATCATTGGAAAGGTGAACCGCCATGAAAAGATTTTTATTCTGCTGGATGAGATCCTGAGGGGCACCAATTCCCTCGACCGGCATACGGGTTCCGCGGCCTTTCTCAAACAGCTCGTGCAGGAAAAAGCAGTGGCCATTGTGGCTACTCACGATATTGAATTGTCAAGCCTGGCTGAAGAATATCCTGCTGCCATCCACAATTATCATTTCGACGTTCAGGTATCGGGAGAGGAGCTGTATTTTGATTATAAGTTAAAGACCGGAATATGCAGGAGCATGAATGCTTCCATCCTGATGAAAAAAATCGGGATCCGCGTTTGATTGTTTACTGATTCATGGCTGCTTTAGAATTTCAACGCTCCATTCGGGTCCCGACGCCACTCTGTATTTCTCCGAAAAATTTCCCTGGTTCAATGCAAAAGAAAGATTCAGAAGGCTATTCAGGTAACACAGTTCTTTTCCTGGCGGCACCGAAGAAAAGCTGGCAACGTATGGAATCGCCCCTTCAAAGATCAATTTATCCTGGTGCAGGATCCTCACCCGGATGCCGTCTCCGAATTTCAATGCCAGCAGGGAGAAAATGGAGTCATTGATATTCGTCCATACGTTGCCGTATTGAATGTCGAGTATTGGTATGGAACCTTTCAATATCCCGCTTTGAAACGCGGGCTTCTGGTACGGAATACTGATCACTTTATTGGGAAGTAGTGGACCTACCTGCTCAAAACTGATAGTGCCTGCGGCCAGCCTTGCACCCGTATAAGCATATACATCGCGGCCGTGAAAAGTGTAGGATTTACCGGAATTCTTCAGGCGGTTTAGTTTTTCATCAATTTCTCTCAGTGACTCAATACCCAGGGATTCCGCCACCAGGGTGAGTGTGCCATTGTCTGGCGTCACAAAAAAATGCCCCGACCGGGTTTTGAGCACCACCGATTTGCGTTGCGAACCCACACCAGGATCCACCACCGATACAAAAACTGTTCCCCTGGGCCAGTAAGATGCTGCCTGTTGCAGACGGTAGGCCGCTTCCCAAATATTGTATGGAGGAATTTCATGAGTGAGGTCGAATAATTTCAAATTGGGTGAAACGCTCATTGCCACTCCTTTCATGGCCGCCACGGCCCCATCTTTGAGGCCAAAATCGGTTTGAAATACCACTATCCTGTTTTGCGCGGCAGCATGGACCTGCAGGCAGGTCAGGCAAATCATCAAAAACAGTAAACGATAAAATTTCATCATTATACCCTATTAAAGTAACAAATGTAAGTGGAACGGATATGGAATCAAACGAGTCCATTAATTTAGTGCCTCTAAACTGCGTAAGATTTTTTTCAATCTATGAACTGACTACTCCATTATTGAAAGATATTATTATCAAAATTAAAACCTGATATATGCGCAAATCCATTCTTTTCAATCCATGCCGTCTGATTTGTGTGGCAATCACGCTCTTTTTCATGAGCCCTGTACTACTGGCACAGAATGCATCCAGACCAGCCGATGAATCTTTCACTGTTGAAGGGTACTATAAGGTGAAATGGGGATACGCGGATGAATTCATCAGCCTGTACAAGAAGAACCATTACCCATTGTTGAAGAAATTGCTGCAAAAAGGAAACCTCCTCTCCCTAAAAGCAGAGAAACCCAGACTACATAGCAGCGAAGAAAGCCGGTGGGATTATAAGATCATTCTGGTTTTTAAAAATGTGCAACTGGCATATGATAACAGTCTGACTGATCCTTATAAAAAGACTCTGTTCCCCGACCAGGCGAGCTATGAAAGGGAGGAACAAAGGCGTTTCGAAATATTGCTGGCCCATTGGGATGTGACGGTGCAGCAGCTTGACCTTGAACATTAACCATCAAAAGCGGCTTCACAACATTGTTTGAATAGAATGCTAAACCTGCTGGCTGAATCTGGAAATATTTTTTATGTCAGGCAGATTTTAGCGCAAATGCAAAGCGGCTGCCCTCTCCTATCCTGCTTTCCGCCCAGATGGTACCGCCCTGCGCCTCTATGAATTCCTTAGAAATAGCAAGCCCAAGGCCCGTCCCGGCCCGGTCGAGCGTTCCCGGAACTTTGTAATACCGGTCGAATATCCTGGGCAGATATTTTTCGTCTATACCTGCGCCATTGTCACGCACATAAAATTCCACCATATTTTCTTTCGCAAAAGCTCCAATATCAATGATACTATCGTCAGGAGAATATTTGATGGCATTGGTCAAAAAATTGATCAGCACCCAGGCTGTTTTTTCGGAATCTGCATTTACCGAAGGAAGATGGGCGCCGGAATTCTTTTGAAAACTTATGTGCTTTTGCTCCGCCAGTACCTGCACGGCTTCAAGGGCCTCGTCGATGATCTTTGCCGGTTCTGTGGCTTGTCGCTTGAGCTGAATATTGCCTGTTTCCACCTGGGCCATATTCAACAATTCACCTGTAATTTTCAAAAGCCGGTTCGCATCGTCATGAATACTGCCAATCAGTTCTTTTTGTTCATTGCTCAATTTACCGATTCGTTCATCTTCCAGCAATTGGGCGCTCATCTTAATGGAGGAGATGGGAGTTTTCAACTCATGCGAAATGGTAGCTATGAAATTTGTCTTGGCTTCATTGAATTCCCTGAAGATGGTGATGTTACGCAGCACGATCACCTGTCCTATCACCTGGTCGTTATTGGTCACGTGAATCACTTCCTTATTGAAATAACTCTCTTTGTTGTCTGCATAAATTTTCAATTCCGTTTTATTGTTTTCTTCCTGAAGAAGGGTTCGCATCAGGTCGTTCTTTATAGCTACATCCGCCGCGTACTGACCGATAATGTCACTTCCCTTTAACCCGAGCAGTTTTTGGGAAACGGCATTCAGAAACAGGATGTTTTTCTTTTCGTCCAGGCCTATAATTCCATCACGCATCTGGTTAATAATGGCTTCGATCCTGCTTTTTTCAAATTTGATCTGGGCGATATTGCTATGTTCATACTCATCCAGTTTTTCTGCCATCACATTAAATGCATTGGCGAGGTCACCGAATTCATCATTCTGGTCAAGCCTGATTCTTTTTTGGTAGTCCTTATTGGCAATAGCGCTAATCCCCTCCGAGAGTGTACTGATGGGGCCGGAAATAATACCGGGGAAATTATAAATAAAGCTGAAAGCGATTAAGACAAGCGCCGTGAAAATAATGGTCAGCCATAGTTTGGCATCTTCGGCGGTGCGCTGGGCCACTGAATTCTTGCGGAGTATGGCTTCCTGGTTTAGGTCATTGATATGCTGCACCGCCTGCCTGATCTCACGATAGTTTGATGAATCCGCCGGATCGGCCTTTAATTCTTCAAAATTCTTCCTCAATTCTGCTGTCGCCTCTTTTTCCCCCGGCTCCGTAATATTGGATTCCTGCTTTTCCAGGTTCATTTCAAGAGATTTTATGGAGGAAGGATCCGCTTTAACTGATTCCAGGGCTTTGACTATGTTATTGCCAAACACCAGGCTCTCATGATTGTTCTTTAATACCTTTTCCGCATCATTCCCCAGCCGGTTGATATAGTAAATACTAAGTATTCCGAATGCCAGGATCACCATAAACAGGAATCCAAGCCCAAGGCTTAATTTTGTTTTTAAGCGAAGTGCCATATTATGAAAGGATTACTATATCAATATCGGCAGCAGACAATTTGTTCAGTAACTGGTTGAATACTGCAGTATTTAAAATTACGTTGAATAAATTCAAGTGTGGTTTCCCGATGCAAATGGTTGTGATATCCTTTTGTTCTGTTATTTCAAAAATTCCTTTGGAAATATTGCTTTGCCTGGTTTTGATAACTTCCGCCCCCAGTTCTGTTGCCAATTTGAAATTATTGATCAGGTGCCGTTGTGCGGCCAGGCCTATTTTATCCCCATGCTCTTTGGGAGTTTGCACATAAAGCACATACCATTTGGAATGGTAATAGGTGGCCAGTCTTGCTGTTTTCCTTATTACTTTAGTGGCTATTTCGTGATTGCTGCTGATGCAGGCCAGGAATCGTTCCGGGCGGAGATGTGCCGTACGCGGGAGCTCTGTTTCGATCTTTCTCTCAACCTGGCTGGCCACTTCTTTCAGGGCCAGTTCGCGCAACTGCAGGATTTTTTCGGATTGAAAAAAATTCCTCAGCGCGGTTTCCACTTTATCCGCCGTATAGATCTTTCCTTCTTTAAGCCTTGTAACGAGCTCATCCGCCGTTAGGTCAATATTAACAACTTCATCCGCCTCTTTTAAAACCCTATCGGGCACCCGTTCCGCCACTTCTATGCCGGTTATTTTCTTTACTTCCTGGTACAGACTCTCAATATGCTGGATATTCACCGCGCTGATCACATTAATTCCAGCGTTCAAAACTTCCATCACATCCTGCCAGCGCTTTTCATTTTTACTTCCTTCAATATTAGTATGGGCGAGTTCATCTATCACTACCACTTCAGGATGCAGGTTCACAATGGCCTGCATATCCAATTCTTCCAACTCTTTTCCCTTGTAAAATAATTTCCGTCTGGGTATTACCGGTAGTCCATCCAACAATACCTGGGTCTCATTTCGCCCATGGGTCTCAACATATCCGATCTTTACGTCAACGCCGTTCCTGAGCAGGGTGTGGGCTTCCTGCAGCATGCGGTAAGTCTTACCCACGCCTGCGCTCATGCCAATATAGATCTTAAACTTACCGCGTCTTGATTTTCGGATAAGCTCCAAAAAGTGTTCAACATTTTTTTCCTGTTCTGGCATAAATACAATTCAATAATACGTTGCCATTCAGGGCAAATTTATCGCTTCAATTTGAAGTATTTTAGAAATGATAGGTTGCAGCTAAAATAAAGCTGCCGGACGATTTGGTGTTTCCATTTGAATTCTTATAAAACACTGCATTTCCCGCATTATCCAATCTGAATTCCGGAATTATGGTAAGGTTATCCACCTTAAAATTGGCCGAAAGCGTTGGCGCCAATACAGTTTTTAGTCCCAAATACTCATCCCGGTCACTTATATATTCAACTCTTAGTGTTAATCCGAACCAGTTAATGGGATCGAGATTGGCATATAATGCAGCACCGGCCCAGTTAAAAGAGCTGAATTTCCCGGTACTATCAATGTCCAATTTCACTGACTGCAATGTTCCATTAAATCCCAGACCGAATTTTCCTGATACTGCATAAGTAGCAACGATATCGCCCTGCATCATTTTTCTATAATCATTTTGCTTCCCTCCCACAAAATTGAAATAAGTCTTCAATTTATCATCTTTAGTTGCGGTCGAGAATTGAGCAATCACAGACTTTGGCATTGCAGGAGCAGTTCTGTAATCTGTAGGATTGGCAATCCCCACCATGAATGCGCTCTTACCGCCAAGGCTGATATCCGCTTTCAGGCCAGTATGTGAAAAAGGACCGTTTGTAAACATATAGCTCATACTGTAATTCCTGTTGAGATAGGCATCTACCACTTCGTAGCCTATATGGGTACCCCAGGTACCAAGTGTAAATTTAATAGAAGAGGAAGGAGCATAGGTTACCAGCAATTGCTTTATGGCCAGTCTGGTGTTAGCGTCATTGTATGAAAATTCCTCTGCCCTCTTGCCAAATCCAAGGTCAACGGTTGCACTCACTTTCCCAAAACTGTGATCGGCCCGTAAAGATGCCATCCCCAATTCGAATGAATTACTTGAATGGGTAAAACTGGTAGCACTATTATATGGATAGTCTTTAGGGTTATTGAAATTATATCTGTAATAGGCATCCACCGAACCTGTAATAGTAACGGGTGCAGATGTCTTTTTTGTTGAATCAGCCACTTGAGATAAAGCAACCTGTTTTACTGATAAGGCAATAATTACCACGAAAATCTTTTTCATTGTCTTGTATTATTTTAGTTCGTCTAACGCAATATTTAATTTCAGCACATTTACTTTATTGGGGCCAAAAATTCCCAGAAAGGGAGCGTCTGTGTGCTGGTCGATCAATTTGATCAAGACCTTCTCATCTATTCTGCGAATGGCAGCAATTCTCTTTACCTGCACTTTTGCGCCTGATGGTGAAAGGTCGGGATCCAGACCGCTGCCGGAAGCTGTTACAAGCTCGGAGGGGATTTCTGCTTTTTTGATGCCTGGGTTATGCACTAAAAATGTGTCGATCCTGTCCTGCACCTGCTTCAGGTAGTCAGGATTGGTGGGTCCTTTATTGGATCCGGCGGAACCCGCCGCATTATAACTGACTGCTGAAGGCCTGCTCCAGAAATATTTATCCTGGTTGAAATTCTGGCCCTCAAGTGCAAATCCCACCACTTTCCCATTCACGGTTACCGTTTCACCTCTCCCTTTTCCAGGTGCTGCCTGGGCAATGGCGAGAATGAAAATGGTGTAAATACCGCAGAAGAAAACGATAGTGACCGCTGTGAGTCTTAATGCCGGTAAAATATGTTGTCTCATTTTTTCAGTTTTTTATAGTTCTTTTAAAACCAGGTTGAAACCAACAGGTCGATCAATTTTATTCCAATGAAAGGAACCACAATGCCGCCAAAACCATAAATCAGGAGGTTCCTTCTCAGCAAAGCGCTTGCGCCTATGGGCCTGTAAGTAACTCCTCTCAGAGCAAGAGGGATCAGCAATGGAATTATGATGGCATTAAAGATCACGGCAGATAATATGGCACTCTCAGGACTGTGCAGGTTCATGATATTGAGGCTCTGCAGCCCCGGAATGGACACAATAAATAATGCCGGAACAATTGCGAAATACTTTGCCACATCATTGGCTATGGAAAAGGTGGTAAGGGTTCCTCTTGTCATTAGTAGTTGCTTTCCTATTTCAACAATCTCTATCAATTTTGTAGGATCATTGTCCAGGTCAACCATATTTCCAGCTTCTTTCGCGGCCTGTGTTCCGCTGTTCATGGCCACGCCCACATCGGCCTGTGCCAGCGCGGGAGCGTCATTGGTACCGTCACCCATCATTGCCACCAGTTTGCCGCCGGTTTGTTCATTGCGGATATAATTCATTTTATCTTCCGGTTTTGCTTCGGCAATAAAATCATCCACACCCGCCTTGTCGGCAATGTATTTTGCAGTTAGGGGATTATCCCCCGTGACCATGACCGTTTTTACACCCATTTTACGCAAGCGTTGAAAACGCTCCTGTATTCCGGGTTTAATTATATCCTGCAATTCAATAACACCCAGGGCCACATTATCCTTTGATACTACTAATGGAGTACCTCCGTTTTCCGCAATCACATGCACTCTGTCTGAAACATCCACGGGTATTTCATTTCCGGCCTTTACAACAATACTGCGTATGGAATCAAAGGCACCCTTACGGATTTTCATTCCATTCAGGTCAATACCACTGCTCCTTGTTTCCGCAGTAAACTCAATGAACTTAGCTCCATCTTTCCGAATGTCAGGGGGCTTAATACCTTTTCCAGATGCCAGTTCCACAATGCTCTTCCCTTCGGGCGTTTCATCGGCCAATGAAGCAAGTAAGCACGCTTCAATAAAAACATAATTATCAACCGTCCCCCCCGGCCAGAAATTAGTTGCCTTACGGTTACCGATAGTTATAGTTCCGGTTTTATCAAGCAGCAGGGTATCAAGATCTCCCGCCGTTTCTACAGCCTTTCCACTTTTGGTGATCACATTGGCGCGCAGGGCACGGTCCATTCCCGCGATACCAATGGCAGACAATAATCCGCCAATTGTTGTGGGTATCAGACAAACGAACAAGGAGATGAATGCAGCAATGGTAATAGGCGTACTCGCATAATCACCAAATGGTTTGAGTGTTACGCAAACTATGATGAATATGATAGTGAAGCCCGCCAGTAAAATTGTCAAAGCAATTTCATTGGGTGTCTTCTGGCGCGATGCACCTTCCACCAATGCGATCATTTTGTCCAGGAAACTTTCACCAGGCTCTGTAGTAACGCGCACCTTAATTTTATCACTCAATACCTTTGTGCCGCCTGTTACAGATGATTTATCGCCGCCGGCTTCTCTAATTACCGGGGCAGACTCTCCGGTAATGGCCGATTCGTCGATGGTTGCAATCCCCTGAACAATTTCTCCGTCCATAGGGATGATGTCTCCTGCCTCGCACATAAAATAATCCCCTTTGCGCAATTGCGAAGAAGGCACGGTCTTAATTTCATTCGTGAAGATCTCTCCTACCGCGAAAATTTTCTTTGCAGGTGTGTCTTCCCTGGTTTTACGTAAGCTATCGGCCTGGGCTTTACCCCTGGCTTCTGCGATGGCTTCTGCAAAATTGGCGAACAAAACCGTGATAAGGAGTATCAGGAAGATCAGGAAATTATACAAAAAACTTCCCTGAGACTTCTCCCCTTTCCATATCCAAATGCAAACTGCAAGCATTACAACTGCTCCTATTTCCACGGTAAACATCACCGGGTTGTGGATCAGGATACGGGGATTGAGTTTCACGAACGATTGTTTTAAGGCCTCCTTCACCAGGGAAGGCTCAAACAATTTGTTAGTTCTTATATGTTTTGACATAGTACTGTCTTTTTGAATTATCTCATAAATCTTTGATCAACGATTGGGTTATTTCACTCCAAAAAATTCGGCTAATGGTCCCAGTGACAAAGCCGGGAAAAAACTAAGCGCCACCACAATCGCGATCACTGCAAATACCATTATTCCAAATGTTGTGGTATCCGTTTTCAAAGTACCTGCGCTTTCGGGTATATATTTTTTCTTTGCGAGTATACCGGCGATCGCAACGGGTCCCACTATTGGAATGAAACGCGACAATAACATCACAATTCCGCATGTTATATTCCAGAAAGGAACACCGTCTCCCAGGCCTTCGAAGCCGGAGCCGTTGTTAGCCGATGAAGAAGTGTATTCATACAACATCTCGCTGAATCCGTGATTGCCGGGATTGTTCAGCCAGCCTGCATATTCCTGGGGATGGGCCGCAAACAGGTGTGACGACAAGGCCGTAAAACTCAGGATCAGGAATGTATGCAACAAAGCGACCATGGTAGCAATTTTCATTTCTTTCGCTTCTATCTTTTTACCCAAAAATTCGGGTGTTCGTCCCACCATGAGGCCCGAAATGAATACTGCTATGATCATATATACATAGAAATTCAGGAAGCCCACCCCCACGCCTCCGTAAAATGAATTCACCATCATTCCAAGCATGGTAAACATTCCGGTAAGCGGGGTAAAACTATCGTGCATGGCATTGACAGATCCGTTTGAAGTTACCGTAGTTGTAATGCCCCAAAAGGCTGAAGCAGCAGAACCAAAACGGACTTCCTTCCCTTCCATACTTCCCAGCGACTGGGATATTCCCAGGTGCCCAATGGAAGGATTCCCCTTCATTTCATAAAACAATGATGGAATAAGGAAGCATAAAAATCCAATTGTCATCACCCCAAAAATCACCCATGCCAGTCTTCTTCTTTTTAAAATATATCCTAATGCAAATACCATGGCCATCGGGATAAGGACTATTGAAATATCTTCCACCATATTGGTGAAATAATTGGGATTCTCAAATGGCACCGCAGAGTTGGCTCCGAAGAATCCACCACCATTGGTTCCCAACTGCTTGATGGCAATCATGGCCGCGGCAGGCCCTCTGCTCACCTGAACAGTATCACCCTGCATTGAAATATATGAGTCCTTTCCTTGAAAGGTCATTGGGGTTCCGTTGAATACCAATATAATTGCTACCACAATAGCAAGCGGCAGCAAGATCCTGGTGCAGGATTTAATAAAATAATTATAGAAATTTCCAAGTTTTTCAGTGGTCCTTTCTTTCATGGCATTGAATACCACTGCACATGCGGCCATGCCAGTGCCCGCGCTTACAAACTGGAACAGCATCAGCACCAATTGACCCAGGTAAGACACACCAGACTCCCCGGAATAGTGTTGCAGATTGGTGTTCGAAACAAAACTAACCGTGGTATTAAATGCAAGGTCAGCCGACATGGATGGATTGCCATCCGGATTAAAGGGTAACCAGCTCATGTTCATTAACATCAGCATGGAAAATAAAAACCATACCAGGTTAATAGTGAGAAGTGCTACCAAATGCTGCTTCCAGTTCATATCCCGGTCTGCCTTGATTCCGCTGAGCCTGAAAAATACATGATCCAGGGGGCCTAATACCGGATCAGGCCAGGTTCGTTCTCCGGCATATACTTTTCCTATATACCTGCCAATAGGAATGGCCAGGAGAACCAAAATACCGTACATGGCTAATACACCTAAAATTTCCGTATTCATGATTGATTTCTTTTATGAATCTTAAAACTTTTCCGGTTTTACCAATACATAACAGAGATAACAGAAAACCAGAATGGCTACAATAAATAATAGAGTCATGATTAATAAATTTTTATTTTCTGAATTTCACGCCTTAATGCTATTGGGGTTCTGGTTAAATTTTGTCAAAAAAATCTATGCACTTAAAAAATAGGGCGAAGCCGGCAAGCCCAGCCAGGATAAGAATTACCGTAAGCATATATTGACATTTTATTTTCGAATGGATTGAACTATAATCTCAATTTTTAAGCAAAGAATATATAAGAGCCCCAAAGCCGCCAGCCAGGCCAATACTATTATAATCAAGTCACGAATCTTATATTTCCTTTTTTGCAATCCCATACAAGAATGAAACAATTTTGATCAGCGTGTATGACCATAATCAGGAATAATTCTGATATTCCTTAATCTGCAATGGCTATCAATGAAGATACCTGTAAATGAAGCCCGCAATTGCCATGCTCCCATAAATCAAAGCCAGTATATGCCAGGGCTTCAGATGCCACTTGCGGAGTGGGAAATCAGCGTTCATATTCATATTTTTGGTTCAATGATGCCAAGTGCGTGCCGAAAGAAGAAGAGAATCTCATGGGCCGGCTCAAATGCAGGCCAGGACTGCATCCGGAGTTAGCGGCTGATTTGCAGGACCATTTTATCACATTGCAAAGCCTTCCATTTTGGGGTGGTGCTTTTTCAAAATGAAAAACCGAAATGGTTAATGGGGTAATGAATTTCATTTGAGATGAATAACGGAATTGATTATTGCAGAGCGGGAGGCAGGGTCAAATGGTTGCGAGACCATATTCATCTATCTTTCTGTAAAGCGTGGTGAGGCCGATATTAAGAAGCCTGGCAGCCTCTGTTTTGTTTCCTTTGGTATGAATCAAAACTCTTTGGATATGAAGTTTTTCAGCGCTGGCGAGGTCAAACGCGGAGAGCGTATTGGAACCGGACTCTCCCTGCTTTGCGCGGGAGTAACCAGCACCGGATTGCAATTCAAGTGGCAGATTGTTCACCGTTAATTCGTTAGTGATGGACAGAATTACGGCTCTTTCCATCACATTTTTCAATTCCCGGATATTCCCTTTCCATTCATGATGTTGTAAATGCTCAAGGAATTCTCCGCTCATGGCATCTATCCGCCTCCCCGCCTTTCGGGCAAAAATCTGCATGAAAAAATCTGCAAGCAGTGGAATGTCTTCTTTCCTGTTTCTCAATGCAGGCAATGAAATATTGAATACATTCAGCCTGTAGAACAGGTCTTCCCTGAATTTACCATCTTTCACTTCTTCCTGTAGATCGCGATTTGTAGCCGCAATTACGCGTACATCAACACGGGTTGGTTTTGTATCACCCACTTTAATAAATTCATTAGTTTCCAGAACCCTCAATAATTTCGATTGAAGTTCAAAAGGCATCTCTCCTATTTCATCCAGGAAAAGAGTGCCAGTATCCGCTTCTTCAATCAATCCGCGCTTATCCTTTGCAGCACCAGTAAAAGCGCCGGCCTTATGTCCGAACAGCTCACTCTCCAGTAGTTCCTTGCTAAAAGAGCTGCAATTGAGTGCCATGAATGGTTTTCCGCTTCGTTTGCTTCCATTGTGAATAGCCTGGGCAAATACTTCTTTGCCGGTGCCGGTTTCACCAAGAAGCAAAACGGTGGCTTGGGTGGGAGTTACTTTTTTAGCCAACTCTATGGCTTCACGGATCACCTTAGAATGGCCAAGTATATTCTCAAAGCCATATCTCTTTCCTACCTGTTCCTGCAATTGATCCACCCGTTTCTGCAATTGTACTTTTTCAAGCGCGCTACTCAGTAAAGGGATGATCTTTTCGTTATCATCGCCTTTGGTGATATAGTCGAAAGCCCCATTCTTCATGGCTTGCACCCCATCTGCAATATTGCCATATGCAGTGAGGAGTATGATCTCGGTGGATGGAAACCTGGGTTTGATTTCTTTTACAAAATCGACTCCGTTTCCATCGGGTAGCTTCACATCGCAGAGGATGATATCTACCGGTTCTTTTTCCAGCATCCTTGTAGCTGTCTTAATAGTATTGGCTTCGGATACTTTGAATCCTTCCAATGAAATAATCCGCTTTAAAAGAATTCGCAATTTCTCTTCGTCGTCAACAATCAATACAGATGCCGATGAAACCATAAGTTCAAAGTGAACTCAAATCTATTAAATGTTTATGTCATTCGGGTTTAAGTTCCCAGCCAATTCACCGGAAATCAGAATATCCGTCGGTAACGTGTGAATAGTTTAGCGCTGGGAGTTTGTATGAATACTACAAAGGAACTATCGTTGAAAGTAAGCAACTGGTAAGTGAAAGGCTGATAATCGTAGTCAACAAAATTAAATAGTAAGGCTCCCGTGCTGTCGGAAACCGCTCCATAGTTCACATTGATTACAGGAGGCGTTCCTGCGCTGATCAGGTTAGGACCCTGGATGATCTGAGCAAGATTCCCAGGCAGGAAAACGAGTGTATCATCTTTGAGATAATCTCTCACGTATTGCCAAAGGTCGGTCCTGGGTGCAACGGTATCATAAGGATTGAAGTCGATTGGAACATCAGAATAAAATGCATCCAGTTTGAATGTTTTATTTTTTAAGAGATAATTCATGAAAGTATCTTTGGGAGACAGGAGGCCCATTGTTTCGGCAGAATATTCCTTTTGGCAGGAAGAAAGCAAAAAGAGGCCCAATGCAGTTAAGATGATGCAGCGTTTATAGAAATTCCGGATAAGGTCGAAAACAATATGCATATAGGATCCCAAATGGATGCCGTTTATTGTAATGAAAGCAAGCGGAAACATTCATTTTCAATCAACGTTTGGGAGGCCCATGCTAAGGAACTTTTTCGTACCTGGAATAAATATTAGCGTCTCCCCTGGTCACATACACTATAAAATAGTCAGCCGAGAATTCGGCCAGTTTATAGGTCAAAGGATTGTATTCGTAGTCGTAAAAGTTAAAATCGGTATGGTCTCCCTCAGCATTAACGTTATAGTTGTACCTGATAGTATCGCTGAAGTCACTTGGAATTTTCAAGGCGTTCTGTATCACTTCCACATCCCCGGCGCTTGTGAACAGATAATAGTCATCTTTTACATAGTCCCGCACGTATTTCCACAGATCAGTTTCCAACAATTGCACTGAATCACTCTCGATATAGTCAATTGGTTTATCGGAATAATAAGCGGTGAGCCTGAATTTTAGGGATTGCTGAAGGGTAGTGTGAAACTGTTCGGCCTTTTTCTTTTCCAATTCAGCAGCCGTGGGTTGTTTCCTGCAGGCGCTCATCATCGGAAGAACCAGGGTTATAATAATAGAAACCGCCATGCCAGTTCCAAAATAGCAAAATCTCATAAATTATCTCTTTGTGGTAAGTAATGCTACCCAGTCGGGGTCAAACTTCAAGCGGAAATAGAAATAGATGGTGGTTTACGGGCTTCCTATACAATTACGTTTCAATGTACCATTTGGTTGGCACTCGAGCAAAATATGAGGAATGACATTTGTGAAAATCTTCGTTCAATTTGAGTTATTGAGATATTAGATAAGAGGTTCATTCATAAATGGCTAAATCACATTTACTAATTCATATCAGATTCCAACCATTGATATTGAGGTTGAAAAAATATTTCACTCTATTTTTTTTCAGGCTAAGTGTATTTACTTATCATTTGCGGCTTTTGCCCTTTTGCAATTGCCACGATGTGATTTCGATCTGCGGAGGTCTGATAAAATCCTTTGGATATTTCCTGAAATAGCCGATTAGTATTCCTATGAATTCGGGATAATCTCTCAGCCTTATGCCTCGCGATTTTACTGCAACTATAAACGCGAGAGTGAAGCTCACCAGAAAATTCAGGAAGCCAATTAATAATACGCCGAATATGATGGTGAAGAGATATGCGGGAGTGACCTGGTGATCCAATCCAAAGAATCCGATCGCTGTATTTCCTGCAGATATGGTAATATGGCGGATATCAAAGGGCAGCCCTGTTATTTTTCCTAACGGGCCCGCGAAGCCGAGAAAAAATCCCAATGAAATGCTGCCTGCAATGGCACCTCCGTTATTCCTTACCAGATTCACCAGTTTTTCCAGCCGTTTTTTAGACATGGTGAATTGCAAAACAGGATGATTTCTGAGCCTTTCGGTAATCATTCCGTATATAATATGGTTCTCTACATATCCTGCAATGATGCCGCTGAGAAACAGGAAAAATCCTGTGAAGCAGGCATATAATAATGCCGGACTATGCCAGGGATGTTGTTCTTCCAGCATTCTCGCGGCGCTTTCGCCACTAACGATGCTGTGCCCCGACGCCAGTTTGTATAAGAGCGCCAGCAAATAAGTAACGGGAAAGACTACCAGCAGATTCCCCGCAAATGAAGCTATCTGGCTCCTGGCTGTTCTTGCCACGGTGATCGCCAGGTTATGCAGGTCCGGTCTGCCTTCCAGCTTTTGAGAATCCAGCGTGGCGGCAATGGCGGCGGCGGTATATGCAGGTTGTTTGGTTGCCAATGTGGTATGAGTTTGATCCATGGCCACAAAGCCCAAAGCGTAATTGGATCCATAGCTCATGCCCTGCCAGAATAGGGGCAGGTGCAATGTGCTGAGCAGGGTCTTGATAATAGTAACTACAGAAATGATCAGTCCTCCACCCATCGAGCTGGTGAATAAATTCCAGTAATCGCCTCTGCTGGCCGAAATGTACTTCTCTCCTTTTTTCCCCTTGTGTTCCGCGATCTGGTAGGCCAGCAGTCCCAGATTGCTGGAAAGGAATTCGCCCAGGCTGTTCTTGCGTTTTTCATTTCTAACGATGGTTTGAAAATAGTGAACAAAACGATCGCTATCGAAAGCATTGTCGTTGTTCAGCACATCTATTACAATGAACATGCGTTCAATGAGCTGCTCCAGGCGAAGTAGTACAAAAGTCTGGGCCAGGCTGGTGCCATGATCCAGGCGTTGCTGCCGGGCCCACTCAATAGTCTGAAGACAATTATACAAGGACTCAGATGCATCATCGAGGATCGCACGGCTCTCCCCGGAAGCCAGTTTCCCTTCTCCTTTCTCCATATAAAGCGTAATCAATCGGCATTGTTCAATGAATGGGAACTGCGCATTTGTAGCATCTGAAAACCGGTCGGTAATTTCTTTTTCCAGACCCAGGTTGGAAATCCTGTATGACATTATGAGCAGCGATCGCTGCAATTGGGCAATTATTCCGGCTTCAGACAAATTGATCTCTATACCGAGAATTTCAAAGAATTTCTTCCAAAGATCGCTGCTGATGCCCTGCACCCACACATAATCCGTTCTCAGATAAAAGACCCTGTTAATAACGTATAAAAAATCATCTGGCGATTGCAGGGAGGGAATGATCTTGTGCTTTAATTTTCCGGCCAGTTCCTGGATGAATCCACGGGAGCTCACAATACCACTCTCCGTTAGCGCCGGCATAATATTACTGTTGATAAATCGAGAAAGCAAAGCCTTTCTGATTGAGAACAAAAAGGAAGAATTTTCGTCCATCTCCAAAAGAAGTTTTTGGAATTTAGCTTCTGCTTCCTCAATATTCCCGGGTTTTGAAGGCCTTACAAGTTTCACCAGTTCCACCAGCAATTCAATGCCCTGGTAAGTGGTGGCAGACAAAGAAGGAATCCTGCCAATTTCAGATGGAAGGGGTGATTTTTTACGCTTCAATAATTTTAACATACGGCAAAAATAAGGATAAGCTTGTGGGTCATAAACCACTGTAATACAGGGTCAGCCGCATGGTGGCAAATTTCATGCTTGAATTCGCGGCGAGCTATTTCAAATGAGAATTATTTGTGTAGTTTTGTGTGTTTAATTTATTGTTATGCCTTCCATTGCAGGAAATACTTTGACGCGGACTCAGCAGGATGATGACATGGATGTACTCACCAGTTCTGAAGAACCTTGCAGCCTGATCGTGTGGAATGATGAGGTGAATAGTTTTGAGTGGGTGATTGAAACCCTTGTGGAGGTTTGTGGCCATAGTTGGGAACAGGCAGAACAATGCGCATTCATCATTCATTCCCAGGGCAAATACGCAGTAAAAAAAGGCCTGTATGAGGACCTCAAACCTCAGTGCGATGCCATCACCGACCGGGGCATCGGAGCTACCATTGAAGTAGTGGCTGAATAGAACACAATTCATTTCAACAAAACGAATCTTAAACAGAATGGCGGCACTTGCCTAAGCAAACGACAATTGACAAATGCAATTCATGATCCGGAAAGTTGATATGTTGCATTCGAAAATCCAATTGCATTCATGGTATTTCCCACAGTTCTAATGCCCCAATCCTGCTTATCTTTGGCCCAATGCAGAAGAGTTTAATAGTCAGAGACAGGGAATTTGTCTGGCATCCATTCACTCCCCAAAAAAACATGCCGGATCCGATACCGATTGTAAGAGGTGAATCAACCCTTCTTTTTGATGAATCCGGCAAATCCTATATTGACGCCATCAGTAGTTGGTGGGTAAACCTGCATGGTCACGCGCACCCTTATATCGCCCAAAAAATATATGAACAGGCGCTGCGCCTGGAACAGGTGATTTTCGCGGGGTTCACTCATCAGCCTGCGGTTGATCTGGCCGAACGGCTGATTGATATCCTGCCTGGAAATTTTTCAAAAATCTTTTACAGCGATAACGGATCCACCGCTACGGAAGTGGCAATGAAGATGGCCATTCAATATTGGTGGAACCAGGAAGAGCCTGCCAGAAAAAAAATTGTCGCCCTAAGCAACAGCTATCACGGCGATACTTTTGGAGCCATGAGCGTGAGTGAACGAAGTGTATTCACCCTTGCTTTCCGGGATCGGCTGTTCGAAGTTCTTTTTCTGGATCCTGAAGGAGATTTGCCACCGTTGAATTTGGAAGAAGTTGCCTGCTTCATATATGAACCCCTCGTACAGGGAGCGGGTGGCATGAAAATGTATGGCGCGGAATGGCTCAATTCAATATTGAAGAAATTCAGAGATCAAAAAATTATCTGCATTGCCGATGAGGTGATGACAGGATTTGGAAGGACCGGAAAATTGTTTGCTTCCGAATTCATGCAGGAAAAGCCGGATATAATTTGCCTCAGTAAAGGCCTCACCGGTGGCACGATGGCATTGGGAGCAACGGCTTGTACCGATCGAATCTATCAGGCTTATTTAAACGATGACAGGTCAAAAACTTTTTTTCACGGGCATTCTTTCACGGCCAATCCATTGGCTTGCACGGCGGCCCTGGCCAGCCTGCACCTGCTCGGTAAACGGGAATGCGTGGATCGAATTGAAAAAATAATCAGCTCGCACAAAAAATTCGCGATTGAACTGCAATCATTCAGTTCAAAAAAAGATGCCGGCTCTAAAGAAAGGAGCGATAAAGATTCCGGCCTGATCAAATGCATCAGGCAAACCGGCACCATCCTGGCATTTGAAATTTCAAGCGGCCGCGACGGGTGGCTCAATAATATCGGGTCAATCTTCACCCAAAAATCTTTGGAGTCAGGCGTTTATCTTCGCCCTCTGGGCAATACCGTGTACATGATGCCACCTTATTGCATTAAAGATGCTGAGCTGGAAAAAGTGTATGGCTCTATCCTTGCGATACTTGCTTCCCTGGAATAAGAGTTCCTGTTCATTCAGGCAATCATTCAAAATTTTTTGGCAGGAAAACCCTGATTCAGTTTTTGTGGATTTCAACATATTCCTTTAAGCGGGCCAGGCCACTGTCGAGAGAAGGACCTTTCAGCCTGTCGGCAAAGATGCCGTAGAATTTTTGCCAGGGATACCATTTCAGCTTTTCAATGATCCACCAATCTGCCTGAGTGTTCAGCGAATCATTCTGAAATGCATGGAATGCAAATCCTGATTGAAAATTTTTTCCGGAGGCCAGTTTGAAATTTACAAAGATGGTGTCGCCGTTTTTTTGCGTCACAGTCATCGTGTTCATAATTCCATTTCCATTCTGCCATTGCAATTCTCCGGCGCCTGTGCGTGAAAATTTCACGGAAGAATCCTGCAATATTGGATTCCAGTCTTTCCAGGTGGACAGATCATTCACTACTGCAGCAACCTCAGCCGGACTGCCATGGATGAATATCCCCCTTGAAATTCTGACGGTGGATGGCAGAAAGGAGGAGATGACGACGATTACCAATGACAGGCCTATGAATCCAATCAGGAGTTGTTTCAGGAATTTCATGTAATAATTTAATTCTTTTGGTTCCTGGCAGATGGTAATTATGGATATGGCTGTTCCGCCTCATTCCCACTTAAACACTTTAACCGCTGCAGCATAAGCTATCACGGCCCATATGGCCAGAATACCCAATTGTTTGCCACAGTCAGTAATATGTGCGCCTTCGAAAGCCACATTGCGCATGGCATCGTTCAAATGTGTTAATGGCAATATATTACATAGCGGTTGCAGCCATTTGGGGAAGTTGTCAATGGGAAAAAATGTTCCGGCAAGAAGGAATTGTGGCAATGTAATGATGTTGGCAAATGGAGGAATTGTGCTTTCATTCTTTGCCAATCCACTCACAATGAACCCAAAGCCCATAAACACTATCAGGCCCACAAAACTCAGGAATAATAATTCCAGGAAGGTGATCCAGCCGTGCACCAGGGTAAAATGAAATGCAAAATGACCAACGGCCAATATCACCACGGCTGTAATGAGTTGAAAAATGACCCTTGCCAATCCTTCACCAAAAACTATATAAGATTTACTGATGGGCGTAGCGAAGAATCTTTTCAATACCAAGGTTTGACGCAGGCTGAAAAAGAGGAATGCCACCCCAAATACACCCGCACTCAGCAAAGAAAATCCCAACTGACCCGGAAGAATGAAATCGATAGTCCTGTAAATTCTGCCGGGGATCTCCTCTACTTTGTCGTTGACGTAAGCAAAAGTGGGCCTGTCGGGATATTGCAGTCTGTCAATCTGTTTGATCTTTGCTTCCAGCAACGAGCGCAGTACCTGTACATTTTGAGGATTCACCGCTTCTGAACTCTTGAGACTGATGAGATAGATGGGTGAAATACCAGGATTGTTTTTTTGAATATTGATTATTGCCGTGAGCCTTCCTTTTTCAAGATCTTCATTGATTTCCTTTTGGGGTTTTTCAACTACAGTGATTCCTGAAGTATTCCTGATGATAGTATAAATGAGTGATGTACTGTCTGCGTTGTTTGTAAAAGCTACGCGCAGTGAAATTTTTCCACCACCTCCCAAAAAACCAAAGACAAGGATGAATATCAGCGGAAAAGCAAAACTAAAGATTACTGCGGAGGGGCTTCTGAAAATACCTTTCAGGCTGGCCTTAGTAAGAGCCAACATGGCTTTCAGTTGGCTATAGGATTTCGACATGCTTAAGCATTTGCTGGCCGAAGATAGTGGATTCGGTTGATTCCAAAATCGAATTCGGCTTAAGGTCAACAGGCATTTCAGATAAGGTTTGCCGTTAAAAGCAACCGGCAGAACAGATAACAGGAATTACTTATACGTCGGCAGAAATTAAAACTGCTATAAAATAAATAGCAGTCCAAATGAAATGAGAACTATTTTTCATCGATCATGATATCAAATGGCAGTCTGGCTTGCGCGGTACCCGACATTGCCTTGACGCGCTTGATATGCTGGTAAATCCGGAATCCCTGCTCTCCCAGTTCTTCCTGTATGGCTTCTGTGCGAACGGTTTTTTGATAACCAGACATCAGAATATCCCATAGGGAGCGGGGCTCGGGATATTCCCTCAAGCCATAATCGCTAATCTTTGCCATACGGGCGGCGCAGGCAATAGCATCGTCAAGGCTGCCCAACCTATCCACAAGCCCCATTTTTAGAGCTCCTTTTCCGGTCCATACCCTTCCCTGCGCTATACTGTCAATATATGAGATGTCTTTTTCCCTGCCATCTGCCACTCTGGATTTGAAGTCGCGGTAAATGGTATCAATTTCGTTCTGAATGAATTTTTTCTCTACATCAGTGAGGGGACGGGTAACCGAGCCCATATCGGCATAGGGTCCTGTCTTTACCTGGTCGAAAGTGACCCCCAATTTTTTGTTGAAGAAGCCCTGCATATTGGGGATGATCCCGAATACTCCAATGGAACCCGTAATGGTATTTGGTTGCGCGAAAATACTGTCGGCGCCGCAGGAAATATAGTATCCTCCAGACGCGGCCAGATCGCCCATGGAAACCACCACAGGCTTACCATCTTTAGCCGCGAGTGACAGTTCACGCCAGATGATCTCGCTCGCAAGGGAACTTCCACCCGGGGAATTCACACGCAGTACAATTGCTTTGATGCTTCTGTCTGTTCTCGCTTTGCGAATCAGGTTCCTGTACTCGTCTGAGCCGATTTGTCCAAATTCTCCTCTCCCATATACAATATCTCCTTCGGCATAAATCACGGCCACCCGGTCCATGGTGCCAAATTTCCGGATGCTCACGGCATCAGCGTAGCTGCCTGGAAGGATGAATGAGATCCTGGAATTTTTTTGCAGGCCCAGTTTGAGAGCCAGTTCATCCTTTACTTCATCGTCGTATTTCAATCCGTCAACCAGCCCGTAACGTAGGGCATCGGCCGCGGTTTGAACGCGGTATTCATTCGCATAACGGTGCAGGGTAGTGGTATCAATTCCCCTTGCTTCGGCCGTGTTGACGAGCAATTGCTGATACAATTCCCCCAGCCAGATCTCTGTCTGGTAGCGGTTGGCATCGCTCATCTTCACTTCCCTCAAAGGCTCCGTGGCGCTCTTGTATTTACCATCGTAGAAAATCTGGGGCTGTATTTCCAGTTTTTGCAGGGTCTGCTTGATGAAAAAGAGCTGTGAGGTAAATCCTCTCCAGTCCAGCGAACCTTTGGGATTACAATAGATCTTATCGGCCGCATTGGCCACATAATAAGCCTTCTGGGAAATATAATCCCCGTAGGCCAAAATGAATTTTCTGCTCTTTTTGAATTCGAGCAACACGTTTCTCAATTCTTCGCTCGAGGCAAAGCCATTAGCGTTGCTATTGCATTTCAGATATATGCCACGGATGGAAGAATCCGTTGCTGCCTTCCTCACTAACCGAATAAGTTCATAGAGCGAAGGAATTTCCGCGTCTTTGTCTCCGCTGATCCTGACGATGGGATTTTCGGTTTTCCTGTCGGAGAAGTTCTGGGACAGGTCTATCACCAGCACCGATTTGGATGATACTACGGTTGCCGGCCTGCTGGTTAACCCGGTCACAAATACCAGCAAAATCACCAAACATATGCCGGCAAATACCAGAGTGGCCAGGAATGATGCGAAAAATATCTTTAAGAAGCTACGCACGTGACAAAAATTTAATCTTATAAAAATTAAGACATTTGACTGACGTAAATTACACACTTAATATGAATCAGGCTTATTTACTGATTGGCGGCAATATGGGAAACAGGGCCCGGAATCTGGAAAGGGCAAGGGTCTTCCTGTGTGATGAAGCCGGAAATATCTTTAGCCAATCTTCCATTTATGAAACGGCTGCCTGGGGTAAAACTGACCAGCCTTCATTTCTCAACCAGGCTTTGGCGCTGGAGACACAGCTTTCTGCACGGGTATTGCTGAAAACCATACTCGGAATTGAAAGCAGGATGGGGAGATTCAGGCAGGAAAAAAACGGGCCAAGGGTCATTGACATTGATATCGCCTTTTATAATGACGATATTATTGCCGAGACCGGCTTGTATGTGCCGCATCCGGAAATTCAAAATCGTCGTTTTGCCCTGGTGCCATTGGCAGAATTGGATCCGCAAAAGATACATCCGGTCTTAAAAAAATCGGTTCAGCAATTATTGACTGAATGTAAAGATCCGTTGCCGGTGAAAAGACTGGAAAACCTGTGAATAACCCTTTCCCTGGAATTGAAAAGGCTTGACTAAGTTTGATCGCTCGTATGAATTATCATTTCATCACCATTGAAGGAAATATAGG
>CALFNL010000176.1 GCA_937902875.1 uncultured Bacteroidota bacterium
GAAATATTTGTGCCCTTGATGGTGATTGTGGCGCCTGACAAGGGTAATAGTGTAGAGTCCTCAAGCACCATACCCGTAATGCTGGTATCTTTTGTTACTATGTCCGCTGCAATTGTTTCCGGGCTGGCACCGTTTTTTGCCAGTCGCTGGGGCGTGATAATGATGGTTTCATCCAGAATGCGATAACCAAATGGCTGGTGCTGGAATAGCAGATTTAAAATTTGTGACAGTGGTTCCTTTTCCGCAATAACAGTCACCGGCTTCGCAGCCTTTAGAATGCTATTGTCATAAATAATCCTGTAAACCGATTGTTCTTTGATCTGGGTAAATGCCCTCTCCAGAGGGGCATTCGTAAGGTGCATGGAAACAAAAGTGGAGTCGGGTCGGGGGCTGGCATTGGTTTGCGAATAACCAAAGCTGAGGCTTACCAAAAGAAGCAACATCAACGACTCGCTTCTTATAAGGTAAAAAGATGCCCTAACCCTGCAAAATTGCAGTGTTTGCTTGTTCATAACAGTTAAAAGTTTTGGGTTAAAGAATGGTCTTCTTCTTCAAATTGGTTTTACGGAGTGTAAGGCAAAACAACAATCTCATGATTCATGATCCTGAACCTGGCTATTCCGGTGAGTTCCATCATTTCGAGCAATTTGCTGATGGGAACATTCCTTTTGATCTCCCCGGTGAAGAACTTCTTTTCAGGGAAAAATTGGTCATACTTAATTTCAACATCGTACCAACGTGCTAATTGCTTCATTACTTCTGGCAAGGGCCTGCCTTTGAAAAGGAATAGTCCATTCTTCCAGGCTGTCACCGATTCCAGGTCTGCTTTTGCAATGATGGATCCGGCCGGATTGGTGATGATCTCGTTTCCTGGCAGGAGGGTGTTTGTTTTATTCAGAGCCTTAACCTTTATAATACCCTCCACCAGGGTTGTTTCGGTGCTGCTGTCAGAGTCCGCATAACTGTTTACATTAAACGCTGTGCCCACGGCCTGCACGTTCATGCGGTTTGCTGCTACTATGAATGGTTTTTCTTTGTTGCTGGCTACTTCAAAATAGGCTTCTCCGGCAATGAGCTCCACTTTTCTCTCCGGCCCCTTGAACTTCAGGGGATATTTTAGCGTAGATGCCGCATTGAGCCAGACCCTCGTGCCATCTTCCAGAGTTACCATATACTGTCCGCCATTGGGAATATATATTGTATTCCATGCTTCGGCGCTCGTGGTTTCCCCCTTGCCATATACAATTTCGCCATTAGCGGTCCTGTGAATTGAGCTGCCATTATCCGCAAAAATGCTATCCGTATGAGCGCCTAATGCCACTTTGGTTCCATCACTCAATACCAATTCGGCCTTTTCAGTTCCAGGCAGCAGATCGGCTCCATACTTACTTGCAAGGCTTTCATTTATTACCGGTTTGTTGAATCCATGGTATAACACCTGCCATGCGGCCAGTGTCAGCATGAGGGTTGCCGCCGCGGATATCCACCAAATATTCTTGTTTTGCCTGAGGCGCGTAAACCAATTTTCACTCATCTTTTGGTACACACGCTGCCAGGCCATTTCGATATTAGTGTTCTTAAACTTTTGGATGCCTTCCTCAATATTCCTAATGGAACTGAGTTCATCGAAAAGCTGCTGGTGTTGCGCATCGGCATTTAGCCAGGCTTCCAGTTCTGCGGCCTCCTCTTCTGATAATGATCCTTTCAGGTGTTTCACAATCAGGGAAGCGGCTACAAAACCTTTTTCTATGTTTAGTTTAGCCATTTTTTATACAATGGGTTAAGTTCCTTCCTTCTGTATCGAAAAATAGCAGTGTATTCTGCAAAAACGACAAAATCATCACATCGTCTAAAAAAATGATTCAGGAAAGCAGAAAGATAATAAATGAGAGGAGCAAAGTATAGCCTAATTTCTTTTTTAGGAGTTGAATACCACGGGATTTGTGGTTTTTGACCGTGCTTACGGCTAAACAGAGGTGAGAGGAAATTCTTTTGTGATCCAAACCCTCTTCAAAGTAAAGATGCATGACCTTGCGGCATTCGGGGGGCAGTTTTTGCAATGCCTCATATATTTCCCTCAATACTTCCGCGCGGGTAATTTCATTCAGTATAAAATCTTCCGTACCCTGCCCTTGCAGGTATGCCAGTTGCTCTTGCCTGAGGCGATTACGGCGGCTTGTCTTGATGAAGTCGTAGCAGGCATTCCTTACAGAAATGTATAGCAGGGCCTTTATATTTCCGTGTTTGGTGAAATC
>CALFNL010000177.1 GCA_937902875.1 uncultured Bacteroidota bacterium
ATGATCTCGAACCCCTTGCAGATCCTCGTATTCTTTCTCTGAAAGGCAGCACGCCGCAACCCGATCAGGCCCGCTCACATTGAAATCCACAATGAGGAGACTACCAGGTTCCGTATTTTGCTCCGACTGATGGCCATTATTTTTGAGTCAATATTTTTTTAATTGGTTCTGTTAACTGATCAATATCTCCCGCCCCTGCCGTGATCAATACCTCTGTTTTATTCTTCTTAATCCATTCCAGCAATTCTAACTTGCTCATCAAACCTGCATGGACATTCTTCATTTTACGCAATATCGTTCCGCTATCAACCCCGGTGATCGGCAGTTCCCTGGCCGGATAAACCGGTAATAAAATCACTTCATCGGCCAGATCCAGGGCTTCTGCAAATCCTTCCGCAAAATCACGGGTCCTTGAATACAAATGCGGTTGAAAAATTATCGTAATCCTTTCCCCGCCGAAAAGCGTTTTTGCTCCATGTATCAATGCCTTTAGCTCCTCCGGATGATGCGCATAGTCATCGATGAACACCTGCTTTTCATTTCGAAGGATGTATTCGAATCTTCTCTTCACGCCTTTGAAGTCTGCTACTGCCTGCAATATTTTTTCATCACCTATACCCAGCCGCCTTGCCACCGCAATAGCTACCGTGGCATTTTCAATATTGTGCAATCCTCCCATATTCAGTTCAACATTTGCCAGGCCGCCCGTATCCATGATCACATCAAACAGGTATCCACCATTCTTCGAACGTATATTCGCTGCATATACATCGGCTCTTACATTTTCCAATCCATAACTCAACCTTTTCTTTGTCTTAAGTTCCGCTGCCCTGGCCAAACCCAGCCTGTAAAACAATATCCCATTCTCTTTCACCCTGGCAGAGAATTCTATGAAAGCCTGCTGCATCTCCGACAATGTTCCGTAAATATCCAGATGGTCAGCATCCATCGCCGTGATTACTGCCATATCGGGGCTCAATTTCAAAAAACTTCGATCGTATTCATCGGCTTCCACCACACAGAGGTTCCTTTCATTACTCCAATAATTACTATTGTAGTTCACCGCTATTCCTCCAAGGAAAGCATTGCACCCAAAGCCAGTTTGCCTGAGGATATGCGCAATCATAGTGCTGACCGTGGTCTTGCCATGCGTACCTGCTACACAGATATTGAATGACCCCGCCGTGATCAGGCCCAGCACCTCACTCCGTTTCATAACCGCATAGCCGTTTTGCCGGTAATACTGCAATTCTGCATGATTAGCGGGTATCGCAGGAGTGTAAACCACCATATCTACATCTCTGGGCGCCATATCAAGATTCTCCTCATAGTGTATTTTAATTCCCTCGGCTTCCAACTGTCTGGTTAAATTAGTTTTCACTTTATCATAGCCACTCACTTCCCGTCCATGAAACCTGAAATACCTGGCCAGGGCGCTCATTCCAATACCGCCGATCCCAATAAAATAGGCCTTTCTTATATGTTCGAGTTCCAGCACTTTTTGGGTCAGATTTTAATTTTGCGCACAAAATCTTTTTCCAACTGTCAATGGATTGCATTCAAAACCCTCAATACCTCCGATGCTATCTTATTATCTGCATCCGTAATAGCGAGGGCCCCGATATTTTTTTTCAATTCATTTTGCCTGTTTTCATCTTTAGCCAGGTCTATTACGGTCTTCACCAGTTTTTCACCGGCTTCATTGTCTTTTACCAAAAGGCCCGCATTTTGCTGAACCATGTATTGAGCAGTCACCGTTTGGTGATCTTCCGCTGCAAATGGATAAGGAACGAATACTACCGGCTTCTTAACTACACACAATTCAGCAATGGCCATCGCTCCTGCTCTCGATATAACAAGGTCAGCCCCGGCAAAAGCGTATTCCATTCCTGTTATAAAACTTCCTGTCCAAATATTCTTTCTGGATGAACTCAATTGTTGCGCTTTTTCAAAAAACATTCTGCCTGTTTGCCAAATGAGCTGTAAATTATTTTGGCCGAATTCTTCAATATGCGCGGCAATTGCCTCATTGATGCTTTTAGCGCCCAGGCTGCCGCCCATGGCCAATACCGTTTTCAAAGCCGGATCCAATCCAAAGAATCGAAGGCCTTCTTCCCTACCCACTCGAATGTTGGCAATGTCTGCCCGAATAGGGTTGCCGGTAAACATGATCTTTTGTTCCGGAAAAAACTTTTTCATGCCCCGGGCCGCCACGAATATCCTGGTAGCTCTCTTCCCCAACAAAATATTCGATTTGCCGGCGAAAGAATTGCTTTCATGAATAAAACCGGGTATGCCGGTTTGCATCGCCAACCTCAGAACCGGAAAGCTGGAATAACCACCCACGCCAATAGCGGCCTGCGGCTTAAATTCCTTCATGATCTTTCGCACCTGGAAAAAACTCTTCAATAATTTGAAAGGCAATCCAATATTTTTAATCAAAGAACTTCTGTTGAATCCTGCTATATCCAAACCGACTATTTTATATCCTGCTTCCGGCACTTTTTCCATTTCCATCTTGCCCCTGGCTCCCACAAATAGGATCTCGATCCCTGGTTCCAGTCGTTTCAGCGCATTGGCGATAGCGATTGCCGGAAATATATGACCACCTGTTCCCCCACCCGCTATAATCACGCGGTGTGCTCCCACATTCCCGTGAAATGCAGCCCCTTTATGATCGTTATCCTGAACCAATCCATCCACTTATTATAATTTATTTTTTGGAGCGCACCTTGCCGGGCCTTCATGGCTGAACTGCGGGCGACTCCGATTTTTCTACATTTCTGGCTACACTCAGTATGATTCCTATAGCCAGGCAGGTGAATAAAAAGCTGCTCCCCCCCATACTCACCAGCGGAAGTGTTACTCCGGTAACAGGAAACAGGTTCACATTAACGGCCATATTCACTATTGCCTGAATAACCAGGGTAAAGCTCTGGGCCACTGCCAGAAAGGCGCCAAAAGCATTGTGGCATTTCTTAAAAATCCTGATACTCCTGAATAAGAACAACAGATACACCAATA
>CALFNL010000178.1 GCA_937902875.1 uncultured Bacteroidota bacterium
TCTACACTCTTTCCCTACACGACGCTCTTCCGATCTCGGCAGCAAGGGAATAGCAGGCGCCAGCGTGATGCTGATGAATGCCAAAGACACGAGTTTGATAAAAGCAGAAGCCTGTAACACCGAAGGGAAATTTGAATTTGACAAGATCAGTCATGGAAGTTATCTGCTTGGCATTTCCGCTATAGGATATAAGACCCTTATGAGCCCGGTAATTGAAGTCAATTCCCAGCAAGAAAAATCAGTGCTGGACAATTTGCAATTGCAGGCTGAAGAGGCTAATACCCTAAAAGAAGTGAAACTGACCACGAAGAAACCTTTTATAGAACAAAAAATAGACAAAACGGTTGTGAATCTGGATGCCAGCCTCACCAATACGGGAAGCAGCGTGCTGGAAGTATTGGAGAAATCACCGGGAGTGGCCGTGGACAAAGACGGAAATGTGAGCCTCAAAGGCAAACAGGGTGTTGTGATTATGATCGATGGAAAGCCAACCTATCTCCATGGCAATGAACTCGCCAATTACTTGCGGAATATGCCTTCTTCGGCCGTTGAGCAATTGGAGATAATGACCAATCCTCCGGCAAAATATGATGCCGCGGGCAATTCGGGGGTGATAAATATTCGAACCAAAAAGAATAAAGCCATGGGGTTTAATGGCAGCGTCACGGCCAATTACGGACAGGGAAGGTACTGGAAGGCCAATGAAAGCATAAATCTGAATTATAGAACAAAAAAATTCAATTTCTTCGGTAACTACAGTTATTATCGCTGGAGCGGCTACCAGAATATCTATGTGAAGAGAAATTTCTTCAGCCCCGGCACTAAGAATATTGAGACGATTTTTGAGCAGGAATCCAACATCAAACAAAAATATCCGGGACATACGCTCAAGGCAGGCGTTGATTATTTTCTTTCTCAAAACACCAGTTTTGGCCTTGTGCTGAATGGATCTTTGGAAAACGGAGCAGAACCCGGAATGAATACCAGCTATATCAAAAATTCGGCGGAGCAGGTGAATACGATAGTGGTGGCCGATAATTCCCACAAACAACAGTACAAGAATTTTGGCAGCAATATCAATTTCAAACATCGTTTCGATTCAGCCGGGAAGGAAATAACTGCCGACTTTGATTTTCTGCGGTACCAGATGGTTACCAACCAGAATTTCCTCAATAAGTTTTATACTTCTAACGGGCAGGAACAGAGGCAGGACGAAATCCTGAAAGGCCATTTACCCTCAGGTATTAATATTTATTCGGCGAAGGCCGACTATACCCATCCCCTGAAGAAGAATGCCAAATTTGAAGCCGGGCTGAAAGTTAGTTTTGTAAAAACAGACAATGACGCCCAGTATTCGCTTTTTGAAAACAATCAATGGGTGGTGGATTCGGGGAGGACCAATAATTTCTTATACCGGGAGAATATTTTTGCAGGCTACGTTAATTATAATAGGCAAATTGGTAAATGGGGGATACAGTTGGGATTGAGGATGGAGCAGACCCAGGCAAAAGGGAAACAATTTGTAAATGATTCCAGTTTTACCAGAAATTATTCCAACCTTTTTCCAACGGGCTATATAAGCTATGCCGCGAACGACAAGAATCAGTTTGGGTTATCCTTTGGCAGGAGAATTGAGAGGCCGGCTTACCAGGACCTGAATCCCTTCAGATATTTTCTGGACCCTTATACATTTCAGCAGGGAAATCCATTTCTAAAACCACAGTTCTCGTATAATGTTGAATTGAGTCATACTTATCGGGGAGCCCTTACGACCACTTTGAATTATACCCGTACGGTGGATATGATGGCTGAAACATTGAGCCAGATTGACAAGGATACTATCATTTATGTATCCAACGAAAATATAGCATCTTCTCAAAACCTGGGCATCGCCATATCTCTATCTGCTCCAGTGAACAAATGGTACACCACGAATTTTTACACCAATGTTTACTATTCCAGTTATGAAGGATTATTGCAAGGTGAGCCGCTACACGCGAGCGGCATCAATGCCAACTTCAATATGAATAATCAATTCAACCTGGGAAAGGGATGGAGCGCCGAAATAAGCGGCTGGGCAAGAACAAAAGGAATAGAAGGCCAATTCCTGGTAAGTGCGATGGGCGCGGTAAATTCGGGGGTTCAGAAACAAGTGTTGAAGAAGCAGGGATCTGTGAAGTTAAGCGTTGATGATATATTTGACTCTCGAAACTTCAATGCCACCGTAAAATCCAATACCATAGATGTATTGATCAGGCAATCCCGGGAATCAAGGGTAATTAAGATGACATTCACTTATCGTTTTGGAAAAAGTACCTCCACTGCGCAAGAGAGAAGAAGTAGCGCCGAAGAAGAACAGAACCGGGTCAAGCACTGAGAATTGTTGCGTTTTAATAGTCCTGCCAATAACTATTCCCCCTCGCCGGAGGGGGAATTTTCTATTTAAAAAGTCAGTTACATTTGTAAAAAAAACTACTATGCCAACATTCGACATCGTAAGTAAAGTGGAGGCGCAGGCGCTGGATAACGCGGTAAATGTTTCCAGAAAAGAAATTACAAACCGGTTTGATTTCAAGGATTCCCATGTGGTAATAGACCTGAACAAGAAAGATTATATTGTCAATCTTGAAGCAGATGATGAAATGAAACTGAGGCAGATCATTGACGTGCTCATAAATAGGGCGCACAAGCAGGGGATCGCTCCAGAAGCCTTTGATCTGAGCAAGGAATCACACCCAAGTGGTAAAATTGTAAAGAAGGAATTGATTGTAAAAAACGGACTGAAACAGGAAGATGCCAAAAAAATAACAAAACTCATCAAGGATTCCGGGCTGAAGGTGCAGGCCCAGATCATGGATGATATCATTAGAGTGAATGGCAAAAAAATAGATGATCTGCAGGCAATAATTCAGCTGTGCAGAAATGCCAACCTTGGCCTGGCTTTGCAATTCGAAAACATGAGAAACTGAATATGTATGGCGTATTACTCGTTGTGCATATCCAAGTGCACAACTGGTGCAAAATGGCGTCCTCAAAAATTTGGAGACAGGATAGAGAAGGAACTATCTTAGATGTACGATGTCGCAGGAATCCTTCAACAAGATGAATGTGGCATTACGGAAAGCATCGGGTTAGTAAGTATACAAACTTCGGTAAGTATATGAGAATAGTCTGATGCTTTTCTATTATTTTGCCTCAGTCAAATCACTTCATTACTATAAAATTTCATTTATCTCAGATCGTCCGTTTAAGTTGATAGCAGAATATTATTTTTGATCTAAAGGCATATTTGATTAATTTTGCTCCTCTTTTAAACATCACGGCAAAATCCGTGTGACCTTAAATAGTTGATAATCATGAAACAAGGTATCCATCCGCAGAATTACAGATTTGTAGTATTCAAAGACATGAGTAATGGTAATTCATTTCTCACCCGCTCCACGGCAACTTCAAGGGAAACCGTTAAATGGGAAGATGGGAATGAATATCCCCTGGTCAAATTGGAAATTTCCAATACCTCGCATCCCTTCTTTACCGGCCAGAAAATGTTGGTTGACACGGCCGGACGAATTGATAAATTCAAAAAGAAATACGCCAAAAAATAAATTTGCTTTCGGGCCGCTTGAATCCCTCCAAATTGGAGGGATTTTTTTGGTGATACCCTTGATGATGTTGAAATTTGCGCGCAATCAGCAGTATGCAGATCATCCTCTTCGATACCAAATCCCGAGCTTTATTATATCCGTTTTCCTCTACCAGGCCCCTTGCACAATTAAGAATAGGAATCCTCAGCATTCGCGAGAAATGGGAGTTATCGCTGGGATTGAAAAGCTCTGCAATTACCGAAGACTATCTAAAAGATAGATTTCCGGCACCCGATCCGGGGCATTCCCTGTTAATCAATGCTTCGTTACTACCTGATGAGGAATTATTGACCCATATAAATCAGCTCGGCGAATCAGAGGCCCTGGTTCAAGGGGATCAACTATTGGCCGGAATCCTGAACTGGCAAAGCGGGTGGGCTATTAAAGATATCTCGGAATCAAAATTCAATGGAATCATTCCTTACAATATTCCGTTCCGGCAATTAATGGCCCCCTGGCAGATTTTTCAATGGAATGAGCAAGCCATAGATTTTGATTTCAGATTACTGACAGGGGGGAAAAAATCACAGCCAATTCCTGCCAGCAACAGGATCATTGGGGCGGACCGGATTTTCCTGGAAAAAGGGGCTAAATTGGAATGGGTGTCACTCAATGCTTCAACCGGACCCATTTATATAGGCCGGGACTCAGAAATAATGGAAGGCAGCACCATCCGCGGGCCCTTTGCGCTGGGAGAGGGCGGGGTAGTAAAAATGGGTTCCAGGATATATGGAGCCACCAGCATAGGACCCTTTTCTGTTGCGGGAGGGGAGATCAAGAATTCGGTTGTAATGGCTTACAGTAACAAGGGGCATGATGGCTACCTTGGCGATTCGGTAATTGGCGATTGGTGCAATATTGGCGCGGGCAGTTGCATTTCCAATTTGAAGAACACTGCCTCACCAATTTTTTTGCGAGACCTGAAAGGAAAGGCCGATGTTGAAATTGGAATCAAATGCGGGCTACTCATGGGCGATTATACAAGATGTGCCGTGAATACTTCATTCAATA
>CALFNL010000179.1 GCA_937902875.1 uncultured Bacteroidota bacterium
GGAAAGGTTAGAATCTAATTTCAATGAATATGCTGCAATTGGATAATTTTGATGACTATAAAAATAGGGAATATGAACAAATTCAGACTTTCAGGTAAGCATAGCGGCAATTATTGGAACCGGCGGAAATTTGTAAATGCTCTTATCGTTGCCGGTGGCTTCTTTCCTCTATTGGTGAAAAGTGCATCCGCGAGAGGAGCCTCTCAGCCGGCAGGAAATTCCGGGAAAACGGTTCAGCAGATCATTGACATGATCCTGGCCGAAATACCGGGTGCCCCATTTAAGCAGACGGTTGATACCGTTAAGGCCGGTGATGCCAATCAGCAGGTGAGGGGAATAGTTACCACGATGTTTCCTACCGATGCGGTCATTGAAAAGGCTGCCAAACTGGGCTCTAATTTTATAATTGCTCATGAGCCCAGTTTTTATAACCACCTTGACGATACAAGCTGGCTGGAGTATGATGAAGTGTATAAGTTCAAGGTAGACCTTCTCAGGAGAAATGGAATCGCCATTTGGCGTTTTCACGATTATATCCACTCACACCGGCCGGATGGCGTCCGCATGGGCGTATTAACCGCCCTGGGATGGGAAAAATATTATGATTCGGCAAAACCGCAGGTGTTGACGATACCGGCAAGCAGGCTGGGGGATGTCATTGACTTATTCAAAGATAAGCTGGGCATCTCAAAACTTAGATTCATGGGCGATCTTAATCAGCAATGTAAACGGATAGCTATTTCTCCCGGAGCGGCAGGTGGCAGACCCCAGATCGAAACGATCCGCCGGGAAAAACCTGACCTCTTTGTTTGCGGAGAATTGAATGAGTGGGAGACCAGTGAATATGTGAGGGACCTCCGGTATATGGGCTCCCCAACCGCCCTTCTGGTACTTGGACATATAGTAAGTGAGGAACCTGGCATGCAGTGGCTGGTTGACTGGCTTCAACCCAAGGTTCCTGACATCCCGATCACACATATTCCTTCAAAGGATGCTTTTACCTGGGCCTGACGGGTCATGGATTTTGATTTGAGCAGGAATTCAGAGAAGTGTTCCGCTGTCCTGGTCCAGAAACATTATCGCATTCTCATGGTTTCTCAGAATGGTGGAAGGAAACCTCTCTTCAATATCTTTCTTCAATGTATTATACACAGCAATTGCCTTATTTTTTCCAGGCACCACGCAGTATATGAATCTGGCCTTCATTAATGCCGGAATAGTGAGTGTAATGGCTCCTGAAGGCACGTCCTGAATTTTGGCAAAACAGCCGTCTCTTACCTGTTGCAGACGGGACCTCTCATCCAATTCCACAATTTTTACCAGTAGCCTGTCTTCAAACTCCGCCACATGGGGATCATTGAAGGCAATATGGTTATTTTCCCCGATGCCCATGCAGATAATGTCAGCCGGATTTTTCAGCAAGAGATTGGCATATCGAGTGCATTCCTTTTCAATGCCAGTGGAATAGCCATCAATGTAGTGGATAGCGCGGAAGGGGAGCCTGTCGAATATTTTATTTTTCAGAAA
>CALFNL010000180.1 GCA_937902875.1 uncultured Bacteroidota bacterium
AATTCCGGAACTGCAATTGGCATTACAGTATTTTTCAGGAGGCTCCGCTGGAGCCAAAGTATTTCAAAATTCGAATTTCTATAATATGTCCTCCATTTCTGAGCATGGGATTTTTCCTAAAATCCCGGAGATTTTTCCATTTTGAATGCTTCGCCATATCCCCGCCTTTTTTGCCTTCGTTTCCACATTTCAACAGCTTCGTGGAGCATGCTGCTCCTAATCCACTGGCCACAATCAAATTCCGCCCCATTTGCTGAAATTCTGTGAAATTTTTTGTTGTTTTGATTAAACAAATTTCGTCGGCATTTGTATAGGTTTTTATGAAAGCTTTTACCATAAAAGACCTGGAAAATCTTTCGGGGATCAAGGCCCATACCATCAGAATTTGGGAACAACGGTATTCATTTCTGAAACCCCAGCGTACCCCCACCAATATCCGTTATTACACCAATCAGGAATTGAAAATAATACTCAACATTTCCCTGCTCAATAAATTCGGGTATAAAATTTCACATATCGCCAGCATGACGGATACGGAAATCCGGGAAAAAATTCTGGCGCTGACTAATGTGGAGGCCCAGCAGGAGCGGATAGTGAATGACCTGATTCAAGCCATGGTAGATCTGAGGCTGGAGGAATTCGAGCAGATCCTGGATAATTATATACTGGTCCGCGGAATTGAAAGAACCATCACACATATCATATTCCCTTTTCTTGTGCGAATTGGAATTCTGTGGCTCACCAGCCATGTGAACGCCGCCCAGGAGCATATCGTGACCAATATCATTAGGCAGAAGATGATTGTGGGAATTGAAATGAGCGTGTCGCATGTCAGGCTAAATAAATCGGTTTTGTTATTCCTTCCCGAATCGGAGTTTCATGAACTGGGGCTCCTGTTCATTCATTACCTGCTGAAATGCAGGGGTGTTTCGGTATTGTATTTGGGTGCCAGCGTGCCACTCGATGATATTGAATATGTGGCGAAGTTGAAGAAACCCGACTATGTTTTTTCGCACCTGACAGCCATTTCACACAGTTTCAATATGGAGAAATTCCTGCAACAACTTTCTAAGAAAGTGGATCATTCCAGTATCATTATATCGGGGCCGGTCACCTGCAGTTACGACGGCAAGCTCCCACCCAAAGTATTTTTCAAGAGATCTCTCCAGGAACTGACTGAATTCATTACAGCGCTTCAATGAAATAATTGCCCCAAAAGCGCCCTCCTTTGTCAAGGGAATCATGATAATTCATGGAAAAACTCTCCACAGAATATATTACAATTCTGTATCTTGTTTAAATTAGAATATATAGTAATTAGACAAGAACTAAAGGTAAAGATCATGTCAACAGTAGAATTTAACCGGATATTGCTGGACAATGCCGACTTTCTGAAGCCTTTCGCGGTCACTCTTACAAAGGATCAGGAAAGCGCCAAAGACCTCTTGCAGGAAACCATGTACAGGGCATTGGCCAATGAGGGAAAATACAATGTGGGAACCAATATTAAGGCCTGGCTCTACACCATTATGCGCAATATCTTCATCAACAATTATCGCAGAAAGGCCAGGCAGAGTACGGTATTCGACAATAGTGAAAATGATTTTCTCCTCAATAGCAGGCAGCATGCAACCGACAATGCGGCCGAGGCTGGCCTCAGGATGAAGGATATTTACAGGGTGGTGCATAATCTCCCTTCCATATTCAAGACGCCTTTTCTGCTATATTTTGAAGGATTCAGGTATCATGAAATTGCGGAGATGCTGCATGAACCCCTTGGAACGGTGAAGAGCCGCATACATTTTGCGCGCAGGTTGTTGAAGGCACAAATCCAACGATTCTGAAAAATGCTGAGACTCATAAATTGAACACAGGCAACCTCCTTCAGTGCCTCCTCTGAAATCCTGCTATCTTACTTATCTTCGTATAGCCTCACCTGCATAAGGCATTTAGAATTATTTAATTTGGCGCCATGGCTGAAGAAGTTGTTTTGGTAAATGAATCTGATGAACCGGTAGGCATCAGTGATAAACTGGATGCGCATAGGGAGGCCCTCCTGCACAGGGCCTTCAGTGTTTTTATATTCAACAGTAAGGGTGAGATGCTTTTGCAACAGCGGGCCCTGAATAAATATCACAGTGGAGGACTGTGGACCAATGCCTGTTGCAGTCATCCCAGGCCCGGAGAAGAGCCATTGGAGGGTGCGCAGAGAAGGTTGATGGAAGAATTGGGATTTTCAATTCCATTGCAAAAGGCATTTGAATTTATTTACAGAACGGATTTCGCCAATGGCCTCACCGAATTTGAATACGACCACGTTTTTATTGGCAAATACGATGGCGAAATTGTTCCTGATAAGAATGAGATCATTGACTATTGCTTCAAATCGCCGGCAGACATAGGAGAGGGAATGCTCACCCACCCGCATAAATACACGGAATGGTTTAAGATAGCCTTTCCCCGCCTGGAACAATGGCTTCAAACGATTACCCGGCCTGCCTTTTGACATGCTCTGATTGGCGGTTTTAGGGCCAACTATCAAACGTTGTGGAAATGAATCATGAGATTCAACCTTTCTGGCCGGATGCGGAACTATTTTTAGAAAACTTTTTTTCAAACAGCCATCCGCTGGGTTTGGGTTTTGCATATTGAAGGTCAAAATGCCGGATACACTTCTCCTTGATAAGAGCAATGGCGTCTTCTACGGAATCAGTCACCAATACCAGGTCCATGTCAACCTTTGAAATAGTGCCGGCCTCTTTCATTTTTTCAATATGTTCCAGCAGTTCTTTGTAAAATTCTTTACAGAATATGATTACGGGAAATTCAAGAATCATTTTTGTCTGCACCAGGGTAAGGGCCTCGAAGAATTCATCAAGAGTTCCAAAACCACCCGGCATCACCACAAATGCATAGGAATACTTGATCAGCAGGGTCTTTCTCACAAAGAAGTAGCGGATGTTCACCCATTTATCAAGGTAGAGATTTGGTTTTTGTTCATGGGGCAATATGATATTACAGCCTACCGACCTTCCTCCCACATCCCGGGCGCCCCTGTTAGCCGCTTCCATGATGCCGGGCCCCCCTCCGGTCATGATTGTGAATCCCAACCTGGCTATTTCACCAGAAAGCCTTCGGGTTAACTGGTAGAATTCATGATCTTCGCTGAACCTGGCCGATCCGAATACGGTGATGCAGGGTCCTACGAAATGCAGGGCACGAAAGCCTTTGATGAATTCTATCATTACGTGTACAACCATGGTGAACTCCTTCCACCTTGATTGAGGTCCTTGCAGAAACCGGATCTCAGATTTGCGTCCTTCGTCCATATTAAGATTAATTCTGCCCAAACCTAGCGGATTTTCACTTATTCCAGAGGGTTAAAAAGCGAATTCACAATGGTGAAAATCCAAAGTAGGTTCCGGCATCCTCTCCGGGCCCATTATTTTGATCCGTGGCCATTTTTATATTTCCGTTGCCGCAGACAGGAAAGTTTTGATCACCTCATGACGGATGAATTCCCCAATTGAACGAACTTGCACCACTAAAAGGAAAATTTTTGGTTTATGCGAATAGCGATAAATGGTATGGGCAGAATAGGAAGGCTATTATTCAAATTATTGATGGATAATGAGCAGTGTGAATTGGTTGCCGTGAATGACATCATGGAAGCCGAAAATATTCTCTACCTCCTTAAATATGATTCCATATCAGGACCATACCAGGGTTCCCTTGATTTGCAGCTGAATAAAATCATCAGCGAAAAAAGATCCATAGCTGTTTTGAACAGCGCGAGTCCCGCTGCACTTCCCTGGAAGCAATTGGCTGTGGACCTGGTAGTGGAATGTACTGGCGGGTTTACCAGCAGAAAACTGGCTGAGCAACATCTGGAAGCCGGTGCAAAAAAAGTGCTCCTGTCAACCACAGGATCATCAGACCTGCCGCTGCTGATCTGGGGAGTAAATCAT
>CALFNL010000181.1 GCA_937902875.1 uncultured Bacteroidota bacterium
TGAATTATTTAGCACTACAATAAAGGCTGCGCAAATTTTAAAAAAGGATGCAGCATTTGCCGATACGTTGCAACAGCTTCGCAAACGTCTTGCGCGAATGCATATTGGTAAATATGGGCAATTGCAGGAATGGTTGGATGATATTGACGATCCGAATGATCATCATCGCCATATTTCTCATTTGTATGGATTATTTCCTTCCAATCAAATCTCCCAGGCGACCGAATACCAAAGAGCCAAAAGGACGAACCAGAAAACCAGCCGCAAATGTGGCGAGCGTTGACAGCAAAGCCGCAGTGGGATTGGTTTTTGGGAAGAATTGCTGGGCAATTACTGTGGCCAGGCTTCCGAATATATAAAAGTCATACCACTCTATCAGGGTGCCTGCAGACGATGCACCAATAACCTTCCAAATAGGCTTTGAAGAGAGCATGTTGGTTATAAAGGGAAATTATTGGATGAATGTAATTAATTTTATGATCCTAAAAAATAACTCCACAATAAACTGCAACGATTATGTCTTACCCTTACCAGATCAATAGCTATGATGAATACAAAACCGTTTACCGCAAGAGCATTGATGACCCGGAAGGATTCTGGGGCGAAATAGCCAGTCATTTTAAATGGCGTAAAAAATGGAATAAGGTATTGGAGTGGAATTTCAAAGAACCGAATGTGAAATGGTATGCGGGGGGCAAATTGAATATCACTGAAAACTGCCTCGACCGCCACCTTGAAGATCTGGGCAATAAGCCGGCCATCATCTGGGAACCCAATAATCCCGAAGAGCACCACCGTGTACTCACGTATAGGCAACTTCATTTCAAAGTATGCCAGTTTGCCAATGTGCTCCGCAACAATGGAGTAAGAAAGGGAGACAGGATTTGCATCTATATGGGCATGGTACCCGAACTGGCCATTGCCGTACTGGCCTGCGCACGGATCGGCGCAATTCATTCGGTTATTTTTGGAGGGTTCTCGGCACAAAGTATTTCAGACCGTCTGCAGGATGCCAGGGCCGAATTTGTGATTACATGCGACGGCGCATTTCGCGGCCCGAAAGATATCCCTCTAAAGAGTGTGATAGACGATGCACTGATTGCCTGTCCATTTGTAAAAAGAGTAATCGTGCTTACGCGTACACGCTCACCTGTTAGCATGATCAAGGGGAGGGATGTATGGTGGGAAGATGAGATACTGAAGGTGGAAACCCAGGGTAGTCCGGATCTGGAAGCAGAAGAAATGGATGCAGAAGACATTCTCTTCATTCTCTATACATCAGGCTCCACCGGAAAGCCTAAAGGAGTGGTCCACACCTCCGCGGGCTACATGATTTTTACCGATTACAGTTTCGTAAATACTTTTCAATACCGCCCTGGGGAGATTTATTTTTGCACGGCTGATATCGGATGGATCACCGGCCACAGCTATATTGTATATGGTCCCCTGAGCGCCGGTGCAACTTCCCTGATGTTTGAAGGCATTCCAACCTGGCCGGATGCTGGCAGGTTCTGGGAGATTATTGATAAATTCAAAGTCAATATAATCTATACGGCGCCTACGGCTATCCGTAGCCTCATGGGTTTCGGACTGGGCCCCTTGCAAAATAAAGACCTCTCTTCATTGCGGGTATTGGGCACTGTGGGTGAACCCATCAACGAAGAGGCCTGGCACTGGTACAATGAAAATGTGGGGAAGAATAAATGCCCAATCGTGGATACCTGGTGGCAAACCGAAACGGGTGGCATCATGATCTCAAATCTTGCGGGTATCACTCCTTCCAAACCTTCCTACGCTACCCTGCCTTTGCCGGGCGTGGCGCCTCTGCTGGTAGATGAAAATGGAAAGGAAATAACCGACAATAATGCCGGTGGCAATCTCTGTATCAGGCAACCCTGGCCTTCCATGATCCGAACAACCTATGGCGACCATGAACGCTGCCGGACAAATTATTTTGCCACTTATCCGGATCTCTATTTTACGGGTGATGGTGCGCTGCGGGATGAGAACGGATTCTACAGAATCACGGGCAGGGTAGATGATGTATTGAATGTAAGCGGCCACCGTATAGGAACAGCGGAAGTGGAAAACGCAATCAACATGCATTCGGGCGTGGTGGAAAGCGCCGTGGTGGGATATCCTCACGACATAAAAGGACAGGGCATTTATGCTTATGTGATTTACAGCCGTAAACAAGGAGATGAAGAATTGGCCAGAAAAGATATTTCGGCTACTGTGGCCCGTATCATTGGTCCGATCGCGAAACCCGATAAGATTCAATTCGTGAGTGGATTGCCAAAAACAAGGAGCGGCAAGATCATGAGAAGAATTTTAAGAAAAATTGCGGAGGGTGAAAACCAGAACCTGGGCGACACCACTACTCTTCTGGACCCCGGAGTGGTGGAAGAAATAAAGAAGGGAAAACTTTAGAAAATCTAGCCGCCGCTCAATTGAAAATTTTTGCCATCCTGTCGGAATATGCGCGCATCAAAATAAGAAAATCCTGGCTTAGCCGTCTGGATTTTCATAGAGATAGATTTGCCTTTTCTGATTCATCGGTTGCACCAATGGCAATATGATGCTTGCCGGCCTTCCAGGATACAGGATATCTATTCTTCAATGTTGATATTGGATTGGAGCCTGAAACGGTGATTCATGGCTATTGTGTGGTTTTTTTGATGGATACCGCATGCCTGGTCATATGATAGAACGGCTAAGGTTTCATGGGATATCAATTTGGAATGAACTTCTGCCACCGGGCCTGGTCATTCTTTCGATACCCACAATATTAGGTACGCAATTTTCTTCAAAAGGTTTTATGAGAGAAAGAGATTCTTCGGTGCAGGGGTCATAAAAAAAAGAAAACCCCACGGCAGGCAGTGTGGGATTTTCATAGAGTCCGCTATGCTTTCACATGTACGGATTTTGTTTGGAAATTACCCTTCTAATATACGTATAAAATACCTGTTTCGCTGCTACAGGTAGTAACTCTTATACGTAGCAGCCGTTAATATAGTTGGGATTTAGAGGTATGATAATCCGTGAAAGCGTAAAGGAGTAGTTGAAGCTCCGGATAATTTGATGAATGATAATTCAATTGAAATTAAGAGGAGGAATCTATTATTTGAGAGATGACTGCCTGGAAATTTTTAAGATCATTTCTGTATCACAACTTCGGTGCCGACTGGCAGCATATCATAGAGTTCATCAATGTCGCTGTACCGCACCGAAATGCATCCACTGGTCCAGTTGATATATTTATCTATGACCCACTCTTCATTAGGCCTGGTACCATGTATGCCTATGCCGCCCCCAATACGGGCATTCCTGGGAATGAGCCCTTCGGCTTTTCGCTCATTGAATTTTTCGTAACTGATGGGAGTAGGATAGTCCAGCATTAGGAATTTACCCCATTGCTTGTGAATTTTTTTACCCACTATTCTAAAAGTTCCTTCCGGCGTGAGGCGATCTCCTTCCATTTTTTTGTCTTCCTGGTCTTTACTGCCGAATACAACAGGATAAGTAGCCAGCCAGCCGTCTTCATCATACAGGTTCATTTCATAATCCGACTTGTCAATGACCACATGGTAAGGCGATGATGGGAGTTCCTGCCTTTTAT
>CALFNL010000182.1 GCA_937902875.1 uncultured Bacteroidota bacterium
TGAAGGTGATCGGTTATACTGATGTGATACAGGTTTTTTTTCTGATAGTAGGTGTCTTGGCCGCTACTTATCTGGCACTGACACTCGTGTCTGAGAAATTCGGATTTGGCAAGGATGTGCTTGCGGGGCTGAACCAGTTAATCAAATCGGCGCCCGATCATTTTCATATGATTTTCAATAAACCGGCACCGGAAGCGAGGGCCGATGAAATAAGTAAATACCTCAGTTTGCCCGGCATCTCCATGATGATCGCGGGGCAATGGATCGCCAATCTCAATTACTGGGGTTGCAATCAATACATCACTCAGCGCGCCCTGGGTGCCGATTTAAAAACTGCAAGGGCCGGAATCCTGTTCGCCGCATTTCTCAAGGTACTGATGCCAGTGATAGTGGTATTGCCCGGTATTGCCGCCTATGTGTTGCACCAGCATGGAGAATTACAACAGCAGATGTTGACGGCAGGCGAATTCCGCGAAGACAACGCTTATTCCGCGATACTCGGTTTCCTGCCCGCAGGCCTTAAAGGGCTTTCCATGGCGGCTCTCACTGCTGCTATAGTAGCATCGCTGGCCGGCAAGGCAAATAGCATTTCCACCATCTTCACACTGGACATCTATAGAAAATATATTAAGAAAGAAGCACGGGATGAAAAATTGGTCTGGATTGGAAGACTGACCGTACTCGCCGCTATGCTGGTAGCCATCCTGTTTACCTGGAACGATTGGCTGGGCATTGGAGGCAAAGGAGGATTTGAATTCATTCAAAAATATACAGGGTTTATCTCGCCGGGCATATTCGCGGTTTTCCTACTGGGTTTTTTCTGGAAACGTACTACATCCCTCGCAGCCTTTGTGGGAATCATTGTCTCGTTCCTACTGTCGGTATTATTCAACAATTACCTGCCCCAATTGGCTGGCCATAATACATGGCTCTATACCGCCTTCCCGGATGAAAGCGGGAAATACGTGATTCCATTCCTTACCAGCATGGGATGGGTGTTTTTCTTCACGGTTCTCATCATGGCCGTCTTGTCGCTGTTAGATCCTTCCAGCAGGAATAATCCTAAAGCAACACAATATGACATACGCATGTTCAAAGTATCACCGGGCAACCTGGCCATGATCCTGATCATTCTCGGACTGCTGTCGGCACTCTATGTTCGCTTCTGGTGAGTGAATGGCAGATTAATTGTTGATTTGATATTTATTTATTTGATAACTTTAGCAGTTCAATTGAAAAGCAATTTTGGATTCATTTAATTAGAAAAATAGAAAATCATGAGCATTACTCTTGGCAACCGTGAATTCTTTCCGGGTATTGGAAAGATTCCATTTGAAGGTACTCAGTCAGACAACCCCTTAGCCTTTAAGTGGTATGATGAAAAGAAGATGGTGGCAGGCAAATCAATGAAGGATCATTTTCGATTTGCAGTAGCCTATTGGCATAGTTTCTGCGGAACAGGCGCCGACCCTTTTGGACCCGGAACTAAAAAATTCCCCTGGGATGCTTCCAACGATGCAGTACAACGTGCCAAAGACAAGATGGACGCTGCATTTGAATTCATAACAAAATTGGGTGTGCCTTATTATTGTTTTCATGATATTGACCTTATTGATGAGGGTGCTTCCATAGCCGAATATGAAAGCCGGATGAAGACTATTGTGGACTATGCAAAATCAAAACAGCAGACGAGCGGCGTGAAATTGCTCTGGGGAACAGCTAATGTATTTTCAAATCCCAGGTATATGAACGGAGCTTCCACCAATCCCGATTTCTCCGTTGTGGCCTATGCGGGCACTCAGATCAAGAATGCTCTTGACGCAACCATCGCCCTCAATGGTGAAAATTATGTTTTCTGGGGTGGGAGGGAAGGCTATATGAGCCTGCTAAACACCGATATGAAAAGGGAACTCGATCATCTGGCGAAATTTCTTACCATGGCCCGCGACTATGCGCGTAAACAGGGATTCAAGGGCAATTTCTTCATTGAGCCCAAACCCTGTGAACCCACCAAACACCAATACGACTATGATTCCGCTACTGTGATTGGTTTTTTAAGACATTATGGTCTGGATAAAGATTTTAAATTGAATGTAGAAGTGAATCATGCTACTCTGGCAGGGCATACATTTCAGCATGAGTTGCAGGTGGCAGCAGATGCCGCCATGCTTGGAAGTATGGATGCTAATAGGGGTGACTACCAAAACGGATGGGATACAGATCAATTTCCCACTAATTTGAATGAACTGGCTGAAGCCATGCTGATCATTCTTGAAGCAGGAGGATTTGGGGGAGGTGGCGTGAATTTTGACGCGAAAACCAGGCGCAATTCAACCGACCTGGAAGACTTATTCTATGCACATATAGGAGGCATGGATGCTTTTGCGCGCGCCCTGCTGGTTGCCGATAATGTATTGCAGAAATCGCCCTATAAGAAATTCAGAAAAGAGCGTTATGCCTCATTCGATAGTGGCAAAGGAAAAGAATACGAAATAGGAAAATTGAAACTGGAGGACCTAAGAGACATTGCTATCGCTAACGGTGAACCGAAGCAAACCAGCGGCCGACAGGAATGGCTTGAGAATATCATCAATCAATATATTTAGGATGGGTTGCCTCCTGGCAACTGGAATTCTTCATCATAAAATACGCGCGATGCCCGATGCGATTCGGCTTGCTCATGGCATTCGAAGCAGGATCTTGATAGCCTTGCTTCTGGCGCTTGGCTGCAGGGAATCAGGAAAGGA
>CALFNL010000183.1 GCA_937902875.1 uncultured Bacteroidota bacterium
GCAGCGGAAACAGGCCTAGCAATGGATTGGGCGTGACTATCATCCCAATCAGTTTGGTCTCCCGCAAAGAAAGGGAGCTGAGAAGGTTCAAAAAGAATTTCCCCAAACAGGAAGAGGAAGCCTATATCAGCTATCGGTTTTCTCCAAACTTTATAGAAACCGTGACTAGGTTGAAAGGAGATTCCCTGCTCCAATTCATGGTGCGCTACAGGCCAACATATCAGTTCTGTTGTAGTTCGGGAAGGGATAATATGCTTTTATATGTGAATGATAGATATAAGGAATTCACAATGCCCGAAAAATCTCCCCGCAAACAATCCCGAAATAAATGAGTTCGTCAGGTCTCCATGCCACTGACTATTGACTAATCACCCATAACCAATGATTATTGATCTAATTTCCCAATCACCAATCACCAATTATCAATTACGGATGACTCATGACCAATCCGCCTACGGTAAATCTACGGCGGGCACAGTGACTAATGACTTCCCCCAATCAATACCCCGCTGCCTGCCCATCCTTACGTGGATCTGAAGCGCCATGATATACATTGCCATCGACCATAATGGCCTGGTATCCTCCATAGATTCCATATCCATATTGAACCTGGTGCCCCATAAGCATCAGGGAGCGGATGGTTTCATAGGAGAAACCAGATTCGAGTTGAATCACGCCCGGGTTACTAACGTGCCCGCGTACGGGCAATGTGCCTAAATGGTTTATTCGGGGAGCATCACCAGCTTCCTGCAGACTCATTTTGAAGTCAATCAGGTCCAGTAAGATTTGTACGTGTCCCTGTGGCTGCATGTCACCGCCCATGACGCCGAAACTTAGCCAGGGCTTACCGTTTTTGGTTACGAAAGCCGGTATGATGGTATGAAACGGGCGTTTACCCGGGACATAGCTGTTGATGAGGCCCGTGGTCAAATCGAAAGAAGCTCCGCGATTATGCAATACAAATCCAAGCCCGGTCGGCACTTCCAGCGAACCAAATAGGGCTGCATTGCTCTGAATGAGGGAGATCATATTCCCGTCTTTATCCGCCACCGTGAGGTAAACTGTATGCGCAGGCGATACGGGGCCTGGCTCATAAATGCCGGCTTTATCGGGCTGTATCAGTTTTCTTCTTTCCGCTGCATAGGATTTGGAAATGAGTTCTGCCACCGGAATATTTTGCCCATTAGGCTCGCCGTAATACTTCGCCATGTCTTCATAGGCAAGTTTCTTGGCTTCGGTGAAATAATGGATATGTTCCGGGCTGCCATAGCCGAAGGAAGCCATGTCAAACCCTTCCAATATGTTCAGGATCTCCAGCACCGCTATTCCCTGGCCATTGGGTGGCATCTCCCAAACATCGTAACCTCGATAATTGGTGGAAACGGGATCCACCCATTGGGCATGATGACTGGCGAGGTCCTGCAAGGAGAGGAATCCGCCTTGTGCCTGAATATGATCAACGATGGACTTTGCAATATCCCCCTTATAAAAAACATCCCTGCCACCGCTGATGAGTTTTTCAAGTGTATTGGCTAAATCGGGATTCCTGAAGATCTCGCCTTTTAACGGGAATTTACCTCCGGGCATATACAACTTTTTGAAGTTGTAGTATCTGTCAATTACATCTCGCTGGGTAAGGTAGATATAGTTTGCATTGTCGGCGATTTCCTGACCCACCGGAATGCCCTCACGGGCATAGTTAATTGCAGGGGTCAGCAGGTCGGCCATCGGCAACTTCCCAAATTTATCGTGTAGCTCGAACCATCCGTCCACGCATCCGGGAACGGAAACAGACAGGGCCCCCCTTGATGGGATAGCGCTGTAATTTTTAGAGCGCAAATATTCCAGGGTCATTTTCATGGCAGATCTTCCGCTGCCATTCAGGCCCGAAAGTTTTTTCAGCTTATTGTCCCATACAATGGCAAACAGGTCTCCACCCGGACCGCACATGCTGGGTTCCGCCAGTGCCAGCACGGCATTTGCGGCAATTGCGGCATCCACCGCTGATCCTCCCTTTTTCAGAATCTCAATGGCTACCTGGGTGGCAAGTGGGTTGCTGGTTGCGGCCATGCCATGTGTGGCCATCACTTCAGAACGGGTGGAAAAGGATTTTCCGGATAAACGATCCTGCGAATGCAACTGGGAAAAAATACATATGGCAAGGCAGGTGAAAAATGTCAGTCTTTTTTTCATTGCAGGAAAATTATTTGTTGGGTGGGAATGGAAAATACAAAATCCCGCTGATATGCATCGAAAAAATGGAAAGTGAAATGATGGAGAGAGTAAATGAAATCGGAAAACCTGAGTCAGGCTCCGCTTACCTGATCAGCACGGTACTACCTTTCATGGATATTCTCTTACCCGTGTCCCGGTGCGTATATTGGAGGAACCATACATAGGTGCCTGTTGCCTGTTGCTTACCATTGATGGTGCCGTCCCATTTTTTGGTCCAGTCGGTGGTGGAGAATACTTCTTGCCCGAAGCGGTTGAAAACGCGGAATATCAGATTATCGGCCTTGTAGGCGTTGAGGGGATACAAATTGTCATTGAGCCCATCACCGTTAGGTGTAAATGCGGAAGGGATGTCTATATAGCAACTGCTCACTACCTTAATGGACTGAACAGCCGTGTCGAAGCAACCGATATTGTTTTCAATGATCAGCCTTACGGTGTAGTTCTTGTCGGTGAGGGCTGTAGGGTAGTGTTGTGCGGGAGGCGCTTGGAGCGAACTGCCGATTCCATTCCCGAAATCCCAGTTCCAGGTTTGAACATTGCCAATGCTCTTGTCAAGGTAGATCGCGCTGTCATTGGGGCATACCACACTGCTACTTTCAAAATCGGCCCTGAGTGTGTTATCTAATACCACTGTTTCAGACGAGGAATCACTGCACACGCCATTACTCACTATAAGGGTTACCTGCTTATTTCCGAATACGGTGTAGATGGCCTGGGGATTCTGCAGGCTGCTGGTCTGCCCATTAGCCAGGTTCCAGGCCCAGGAATTCACGCCATTCCTGCCGTCATGTGAAAAGCTGATGCTGTCGGCCTTGCATCCCTGGAAGAGTTGATAACTAAAATCCGCCGAAACGGTATCCACCGCCGCAAAATTCAAAAATGAACCGGCAGGTGTTTGCAGGGCACAATCGTCAATCAGGGTATTTCCATCTGACCCATTCACCAGGGTTATTTGATATATACCGTTATGCACAATCGGCGCCGCCAATTGAATCGTGATGGTGCTGCTGACCCCGTTAGTACAGGCGCCCGAAGCACCCACAATTGAAACAGGATAGGGACCCGTGACTACAAAATCGCTGCCATTGGCAGCAATCGAGTTGCATCGGATGGGTTTGCTGAACACCAATTGCAGCGAATTGGGAGAACAATTGATGGGGCTGATGCTATCCATCGGGGTTGGCTGGATCGGCAATATCTGGAAGGGAATATTATCTCCTACCGGAATATTTCTATTGCAATTGTCCAGGATGCTATTGCCGTCGGTACCAATATTGGCCGTTACTGTATAGTTGCCTGGAGTGAGGGGAATGCTAAGCTGAAGCGTGACTTCGTCCATGTCAAAACCAGTGGAACAGGAGCTGGCAGATGCGCCCACAACGTTCGCCACCGCGGGCGTTATTGTAAAATCACTCCCATTCAAGGCCAGGGAACTGCATTTCATTTTCTTGTTTAACCTCACCTTTATGATGCTGGCGTCACAGGATGCAGAGGCCGACAATAATTTGGGTGCTGTGGTGTCTGTGATGCTGGCGGTGCCTCCACCAAATGAAAGTTTATACCCACTCTGCGAGTCTGTAAAATGGCTCACGAGCAATAAATATTCATGTCCCTGTTGTAACACAGGCATTTGGCTGAAAGGAGGATGGGTATAACCGGCACATTCAAGAGCAGCCACACCGGCATTGGATGCTCCGGTTAGTCCGCTGTCGGCGCTCCAATTGGCCACCACGAATAGAGAAGGCTGGGTATATATATCATTCGGGTTGTGCCCGGTTATGTCGAAAATTTGCCAGTCATAGTCATCACCAAGGTCATTGGGTGTAATCAGAAGCCCCAGTGTGCCGGTCTTGAAGCAGGTGAATTTATACCAGAATGGATTCTTGTCTGCGTAGCTAGCTCCATCGTTGCATGCCACAGGTATGGGTGTGGTGCCGCATATTGGAACATTTAGTTGACTGAAAGTATCGGTGCCGCATACCGGAAAAGCAGTGGAAGGATTCTGACCCAATGTGGTACAGGTTTGGGCCTGTAGCCAGGAATCGCTAATAAAAATAAGCAGTATGAGTATGGGTAGAATTCTTCCTTTCATATTCAGTGGCCCGAAATTAACGATTCTGAATCTTTGCAGGTTCTATCATTTGTTACGCAAATCATAAAGTGACAGTTGGGAAAAACTGAAGATTTAGAATCCGGGAACGGCCATATGAGTCGCTGACCGGTTGATAAATGGTAAGATTGGTGATCCTTATATCCGGCTGATTTAACACTCAAAATTGCCAATGAAAATAATAGTTTTTGAAATTTTTTTCCATACGCCAGGCATTGGAAAAATGGGCTATTAAGTGCGGGCAAATAGATTTCCAATCAATCCCGGACTGGATTTCATCGGCGGTTTTGCTCATTGGACGCTTCTTTTTTGGATATGGTCGCAATTGTTGAAATTGACAAATATGGTTGCATAGTTTTACATCTGATCATTCTCAACATCGTCAAATCTTATAAATTATTTTATGAAAAAGACAACCGATAAAAGGATTTCCACAGTCAGGAGATATTGGCCCATCATGACAATATTATTGACATTGTCGTTTTCAATCCTGCAGGCCAGGGATTCTGCAACTGACAATCCTCATGCTCACGCTAAAAAGAACGGCTTAAATAATTCTGGTAAGCCGGGTTCGGGTAATTTCAATTCCTGGCTCAGGGAGACGGATAAAAGATTTGTGTCGTTCCCAAAGTTTGGCACCATGGCGAGATACACCAAAAAAACAGATTTCGCGCCAAAGGGAAATAGAATTATTCAAGCTGAGCCGATCACTCACACGCGTTTGTCTATGCCGGGCCTTGACGAACTGGCAAATGCAGATCAGGGAATATCGATTAATTATGAATGGGATCAATTGACTGAATCCATTCTTCCCAATATGCTTGCTACGCATAATGCCGACGAAGCCATAAACCAGGAATTTGAGAAGAGTCATGGTTTATAAATGGAATTTAAAATGAATCGCTGGCCAAGGTGCCACCAAATGGAAAATATTTCCCCAGTGAATAGATTAATAAAAAATCAGGGAGTGGTAATTTTGATCTCGTAGATGGAAGGCCAGAGTTTACCAGTGAGGAGTACACGATCATTGGTGGAATCGTAAGCAATTCCATTCATTTCCTGCGCGCCGGAAAATTTTGATTTGGCATCGAGGGTAAGGGAAGAGAGATCAAGCCTGCCGGTCACTTTCCCCTTCTGCGGATCAATCCTTACAATCGTGTTGGTGCCATACACATTCGCGTAAATAGATCCCTTTAAATATTCCAATTCATTCAGGTAAAGCACGATGCCCTTGTTGTCTGTAACCACCAGCTTTTTAACGGTCTGAAAATTTTCCGGATTTATCCAATACAGTTTTTCTGATCCATCGCTCATGATCAGGTGCTCTCCATCCGTTGTCATTCCCCATCCTTCCTGAGCCGGGAGGCTGAATTCGCCGAGCTTGCGGAAAGTTTTTCCATCGTAAATGAAGCCAATCTTAGTGGTATAAGTGAGTTGGTACCATTTATCTTTGAGAAAAGTAATTCCTTCTCCCCAATAAACATTCCTGTCCAGCTCCACCTTCGCTTGAATCTTCCCCGTTTTTAAGTCCACAGATCCAAAAAGGGATTGAGTGAGTGGATATTCCTTATTGTAACCGGTGCTTTCAAATAGTTT
>CALFNL010000184.1 GCA_937902875.1 uncultured Bacteroidota bacterium
GCCAGGATGATTTTTGATTGATGGAAAACTCACGGGCCAGCTCCGTGGTGGACATACCCCACTATTTACATCCAAATTAAAATAATTCAGTAATTGTCAACACCTGGTTTTTGCTTTGAGGCCTAAATGGGTAATCCTGTAATTCTATTTGTCAAACCTTTAGCAATACCATCATCTATCTCAAATATGTCATCATCTATCTGAAAAAAGACTCCTAAACTGCTTGGATTCATAATTCTTACTTTTACCATCACAGGCGCCACAGCCCAAACCATCACCGGTAACGAAATCAATGCACAATTAATAATGAATTGGGAAATAGCAAAAACCCATAAGCTGGATTACCTCAATTCATTGCCTGCCGATAAATATTCTTTCAAGGCAGCAGACAGCACCCGAAACTTTGCACAGCAAATGTTACACCTCGCGCACGGAAATACTTTCCTGGCTATGAATGGCACGGTTCAAGAGCCAATCATGCTTAACAGGAATCCGGAACAAACACCTTCTGCTCAAACCAGGGATTCCGTAATGTACTTTGTAAATGCGAGTTATGACTTTGTAATTGAGGGCATCAAAAAACCGGACTCAAATAAATTGGGCGAAAAAGTACACAGAAATTTGGGCAACCGCGATGAGACCCGCTATGCATGGATACGCAAAGCCTTTGAGCATCAAACGCATCATCTGGGCCAGGCTACTATTTATATCCGGCTGGCTGGATTGAGACCACCCAATGAACAATTATTCTGAATCCGGCGACCATTAGGGCGAAAAAACAAACCCCGCATCTGGCGGGGCTTGCGCTTTTGTAGGAAATAAGTTGCTTGAAATATTTCTAAATTCCAGAATCAACTATGAAAGGCCCGGATGCCTGTGAAATTTCCCGTGACGATGGTGCCTCCCATGCATATGTCCTTTCTTCCCATTGTGCATGCGACGCCATTCCCTACGATCTCTTTTCGAATCTTTTTTGCGATCAAACTTTTCGTGCGTCCCTCTTCTGAAGTCACCATTTTTACGCATTTCTTTGGAAGGATAGCGATCTGCTTTATTTAAATCTCTGTTCTGCGCTTGTACAGTCGTAGCCAGGAAAATGGCAGACACGGCAACGAACATGGTTAAAATCTTCTTCATGATTCCAAATTTTTAATGGCTTAATAATAAAACTCTGGAATAAGATATAAAGCATGGTACCAGGTTTAAGTTTTAAAAGTTATACCTCTGTTAAACTAAAAACCTTACAAAAGGCATATCAAGGGCCATGCCTTTGATCTTCCTTTCATGAACACTGAATAGCCCAATAAGATTTCTCATTATTCTCCAAAACTGGTATAGTTTTGCGGGCTCACGATATATGCGGCATAGAAACAGACTCATTTTGATTTTCGTTTTGGGGCTCTTGTCGGCCATAGGGCCTTTTTCCATTGACATGTATTTGCCAGCCTTTCCCGAAATTGCCTCCCACTTGAATTCAACCGTGGCTCATGTATCCCTGTCATTGTCCAGCTTCTTCATCGGCATCTCCGCCGGGCAATTTCTCTACGGCCCACTCCTGGATCGTTATGGACGCAAAAAGCCTTTGTATATAGGTCTATTCATTTATTTGATAGCATCTGTGGGATGCGCATTCGCAAGCTCTGTAAATGGACTCATTGCCTTGCGCCTGGTGCAGGCATTGGGTGCCTGCGGGGGCATGGTGGCATCAAGAGCCATGGTGAGAGGCCTCTTTCACGTGAATGAAAATGCGAAAATCTTTTCC
>CALFNL010000185.1 GCA_937902875.1 uncultured Bacteroidota bacterium
ATTCATCCAGGTAGCCATGAACAAATCTTTCGGAACAGTGATGGTGGATGCCTCTCAGCCATCCTTCCAAATTCATCGCCACTACATTCATTTCCTGAACTTTCTTTCCACCCCTGGATGGTCCTGGGCTGATTTCATATTCATCCATTGGTGCCTCATTCTCTTGCCACTTGAAAATTCCCGCGTTTTCCAGTTCAATTTCCCAGTCAATAATGGGTGTAAGACGCGACTTTGCGGCTTTGAGGCCTAAATGGGTAATCCTGTTTCTATAATTCTGTTTTGAGTTCCAGCAGGAATAAACGCAACTTCTGCAAGCGCTTCACAATCTCGAAATCCTGCCGGGCCTTTGAATGATTTTCGCCCAGATAAGCCTTGGCGCCTTCAATAGTATATTTTTTCTGACGCAGGAGATGGTATATCAGATGCAGATTCCTGATGTCTTCGGGCCTGAAGAGCCGGTCTCCCTTCCTGTTCTTGCGGGGTTTCAATATATCGAATTCGGTCTCCCAATAACGGACAAGCGAAGTATTCACTCGAAACATCACAGCCACCTCTCCGATGCTGTAATACTGCCGGCTGAATAGAATCTCATCCTCCGGAATATCTATGAAGGTCCCTTCGGCATCCATTTCCTTCATGGACTTTCGTCCCCGCTTCGATTTTTTTTCAGGCTGGCCCATATTCACTCTTTTGCGCATTTTCGCTGCTGGCAATTCGGATACAGTTTCAATGGTCAACACCGGCTCCTCAAACATTGCATTTTTGCCTGTGATGCGATCCCTCAATTCCGGCCCGGCTTCTGCCATCTTGCTTTGTTCAACAATTTGAATTGGATTGGTGCCGGCTCCCGCCTCCTCTGCCTCTTCTATTGCACCAAACAGATCGAGTTGTTTCTGCATAAGGCTAAGTTAACCCAGGCAAACTTAAGTAGATCTGAAGATTTATTCACATATGTTAGTACCAGGGCCCGAAAGAAATTAAAAGGGAAAGATTGCATTTAACTAATACAAAAATCTTCAGCACCACAAACCTGAAATTACCATTGAACCATGATTTCAGGAAGACCAAAATTCCCGGCCATCTGCGGCTTTAGTCAAAACTCTGGTTGCTGACTGAGGCCATTTTAACAATCCTGTCAAACTGCTCCGGAGTGAGATCATTATAAAAAAAATAAACAGGGTCAACATGAATGCCATTCTTATAAACCTCATAATGGCAATGTGGCCCGGTTGATTTACCCGTGCTGCCAACCCATCCAATCACTTCACCCCTTTTTATTTTTTGACCATTTCTCACTTTCACCTTCACCATGTGGCCATACAGTGTTTCATAGCCGAAACCATGATTAATGAGTACGTGGATTCCATAGCCGTTACCGGTATTTCCGGATTCTTCTATCCTGCCATCGGCCGTTGCATAAATGGGAGTGCCCAGGGGAGCCGCAAAATCAAGGCCGGCATGAAAGCGGGTGGTCTTATATACTGGGTCGATTCTGTATCCGAAACCGGAGGCGATCCTGCTGAGGTCTTTATTGCTGACGGGTTGAATGGCGGGTGTGCAGGCCAGCAACTGCTCCTTGTTCCGGATCATATTTTCAATATCATTATAAGACTTCTGCTGGAACTTCATCCGGTTGGTAAGATTGTCAAGTGTGCTGGCTATTGAAAAAGCCAGGTCATTGTCTTCCATGCTTTCCACCAGTTTCACCTCATTTTGTTTTTCCATCAATTTGGCCCGGGCGCTATCGGGAACCGGATTGGCCTCAAAAATGGCGCGATAAACCTGGTTATCCCTCTTTTCAAGCTCGGTGAGTTGCTGTTGCACGGATCCTAATTTGGTATTCAGCAACACATAGTCCTCCCTGATCCGCTCATTTTGCATTCGCATGAGTTTTTCTTTGGGAGAATCCACAAATTGAAATGCAATGGCAACAATGGTGAAGGCGGTTACGATGGCGGCGGCGATAAAACTCAGTACCCGCAAGAGTTTTACTCTCAGGGGTACCACCAGTTTTTCATAACGGAGTGTATTGGTATTATAATAATACTTGATTTTCTTCATGAAGCCGGAATCAATTCAGAGCCTAGTTGGGCGCAAAAATCCCGCCAGAATTTAAGTACCTTTGATGCTCGCCCAACATGCAGGCAAATTTATAGTTTAAACCAGCAAAGTTCAACAAATTTATAACCTGAGTTCATGATCACTTCGGCACAGATACGCCAGGCTTTTTTGGATTTTTTCCGCTCCAAAGGGCACCATATAGTACCCTCCGCTCCTATTGTAGTGAAAAATGACCCCTCGCTATTATTCACCAATGCAGGCATGAACCAGTTCAAGGATTATTTCCTGGGCAACAGGAAACCCGAATTTCCCCGGGTGGCCGATACTCAAAAATGCCTCAGGGTGAGTGGCAAGCACAACGACCTTGAAGAAGTGGGCGTTGACACCTATCATCACACCATGTTTGAAATGCTGGGGAACTGGAGTTTTGGAGATCCTGCCCATCCGGAAGCGGGGTATTTTAAGAAGGAAGCCATCGCGTGGAGCTGGGAACTGCTCACCAATGTATACAAGCTGGACAAAGATCGCTTATACGTATCAGTATTTGAGGGTGATGAAAAAGAAGGATTGGAAAGGGATGACGAGGCATACCTGGAGTGGAAAAAATGGGTGCCGGAACACCGCATCATCTTTGGAAACAAGAAAGACAATTTTTGGGAGATGGGCGATACTGGCCCCTGCGGACCTTCTTCGGAAATTCACTACGATTGCCGGATCAATGAAGTGGATAGAAAAAAAATTGATGCCAGAAACCTCGTGAATAATGACGATCCCCAGGTGATCGAGATTTGGAATAATGTATTCATCCAGTTCAACCGACTCAGGAATGGCTCCCTTGAACCCCTGCCTGCTAAACATGTTGATACCGGTATGGGGCTGGAAAGACTGGTGCGGGTGCTGCAACAAAAACAAAGTAACTACGATACCGATATATTTTCCGGCACCATCGCAGCCACTGAAAAAATTGTAAAGAAGAAATATGATGCCACGGTTTCCGGCCCCGCTGCCGGACCAACCTGGAGCACGGCAGTGGCCTTCAGGGTGATTGCGGATCATATCCGCGCCATAGCATTCACCATCGCAGACGGACAATTGCCTTCGAATACCGGTGCGGGTTATGTGATCAGGAGAATATTGAGAAGGGCGGTACGGTATTATTATTCATACCTGGGCCAGTCACAGCCATTGCTATACCAACTGATTCCCTTATTGGCGAAGCAATTTGAAAATGTATTCCCCGAATTGGGTCAGCAATCAGATTTTGTGACCAAGGTCGTGAAGGAAGAGGAAGAATCATTTCTGCGGACACTCGAAAAGGGCTTGCGAAAAATTGAGGAGATCATTTCAGTAACGAAATCCCGCAAAAGCCCGCTCGTTGATGGCGCCGCCGCGTTTGAGTTATACGACACCTATGGCTTCCCGATAGATCTTACCAGGCTGATACTTGCTGAACAAGGGCTTGCCGTGGATGAAAAAGGATTTGAAGCTGAAATGCGCCAGCAGAAAGAACGCAGCAGGGCCGCGACGGAACTTGACGCGGAAGACTGGGTTGTATTGGGTGCCAATGGAAGCTCAAAGTTCGTGGGTTACGATTTGCTGGAAACTCCGGCGCATATTGTAAAATACCGCAAGGTGAAATCGAAAGGGAAGGAATCCTACCAGCTTGTGCTCGATGCCACCCCTTTTTATGCCGAAAGCGGCGGGCAGGTGGGTGATAGAGGATCGATAGATTTCAACGGGTATTCTGTGGAAGTTTATGACACTAAGAAAGAGCATGACCTGATCATCCATTTTGCTGAAAAATTACCCGTTGAAATTTCATTGAATGTTGTGGCCAGGGTGGATGCAGCCGCCAGGAAGGCCACGGCGGTGCACCATACTGCCACTCACTTATTGCACGCGGCTTTGCGAAAAATACTGGGAACGCATGTGATGCAAAAAGGCAGCCTGGTGAATGAAGAATACCTGAGATTTGATTTTTCTCATTTCGCGAAAATGACGGATGAGGAAATAGCCGGAGTGGAACATATGGTGAATGAAAAGATCAGGGAGAACATTCCCGTGGTGATAAAGTATATGCCAAAAGCCCAGGCTATCGCGATGGGCGCAATGGCCCTGTTTGGAGAAAAGTATGGCGATGAGGTGAGAGTAGTGATCATTGACCCTTCCTATTCCATTGAGTTGTGCGGAGGCACCCATGTATTATCAACAGGCGAACTGGGCTTCTTCAGGATCCGTCACGAAACGGCTATTGCCGCGGGTGTTCGCAGGGTGGAAGCCATTGCGGGCCATGCTGCGGAAGCTTACGTTGATGAACAACTGCAAATGCTGAAACAGGTAAAGAACGAATTGCGCAATCCGGCCGATCCGTTGAAAGCAATCGGCAATATCAATACTGAGAATAGTTTGCTACGGAAGAAACTGGAGCAGGCTGAAGCCAGGCAGTTAGATGGAATAAAGCTTGAATTAATGCGCAAACAAATTCAAGTGGGCGGGGTTAATTTCGTGGGTGAAATTGTGGATTTGAGCAGCACGGAAGCGATAAAAAAATTATGCATCGACTTACAGCAGGATCTTAAGAACGCCGTTATTGTGCTGGCTGCCTCCATTGAAGGCAAGGCACACATAGTCATTTCCATTAGCGATTCAGTGCTGGAATCCAGGCATCTTGATGCGTCGAAGATCATTAAGGAAAATATCGCCCCCATCATTGGAGGAGGCGGAGGAGGAAGGAAAACATTGGCAACTGCCGGCGGGCAGAATGGCAGCAGGCTGCAGGAAGCCATTGAAAAAGTGAAAAGCCTTATTTAGTGGCGCTGCTCCTGGTCAATAATTAAATTAAATCAGGGAATTGATTCTCCTTTACCGCAATTTTTCCTGTGCGATTGTTTCAAAAAAAAAGAGCCCCGATGAGGGCCCCATTTGTCCGTAGAATCCTTTAACCTTTTGTTTGAAGCCGAAAGTATCAGGCTTCAATGCACTCATTGAAACGAATTCTTCAACCATTCCGGTATCTTCTCGAGCCATTTCGCGATGTTTTTAACGCTTTATTTGGGATTCCTGGTGCCGGGTGATCTGAGCTGGATCGTGAGATGGCAGAATCTTGCCTGACCACCGGCTCTACCTTTGTGGAAGCATTATATTATAGTAATGCAGGAAATTTGGCCTCACAAAATCTGGAAAAAATCCCTGCCAGCATTTAATACCGCATAACCTGACAAGGCTACCCGCTCAAAAAGATGGTAAATGAAATCAGTGGATGTAAAACTGAAGATGGAAGAAAATATTATTGAGAAATTATTTACTGTCCAATATTTACACAAACCATTGAATCTCTGTCTTTTCCGTAGTTTCTAAATGGCAAGCCCGTATAAAAAGTTTAACATTTCCGAATAGTTTCGTATTTCAAATAAATTTTCTACATTTGATCTACTAATACTTTCGTAATTCAAAAAAATCACACATGAATACATTATTTCGTCAGCCGGCAGCCGCCATTCTTGGTCTCGCAATACTGATTGGTGCAAGCCTTACCGGCGATGCCCAGCAAAAGACTAAAGAGCCTGAAAAAAACAAAATTACCAGGAATTCAAAGTCTGAGGAAATCATCATCCGGAAAAATGGTGATAAGAATAAGAAGACCACGATTGTGATTAATGGAGATGATATTACGGTCAATGGAAAACCCTTATCGGAATTTGAGGATGATAACCTCGTTATCCGCCGCCGGGATTCCGACAATGAATTTGATTGGGAAGGCCCGGATGGAACCGGGGTATTCACCATTCCCAGTCCACGAGTATTTGCAAGCCCAAGGGCATTGACCATTCCCAGGAATAATTGGAATTTCTCCTGGAATAATGATGAAATGGGAAATGAATCAGGCCCCCTGCTTGGAGTTTATACGAAAAATGACGACAAGGGAGCCAGGATCACAGAGTTGATGAAAGACAGCCCTGCCGAAAAAGCCGGATTGAAAAAAGACGATATTATTTTAAAGGTTGGAGACAAGAAAGTGGATGGTCCTGAATCCCTGGCCCACATAATAAATGATTCTAAACCCAATGACGAAGTTACAATTGGCTATCTCCGCGATGGCAAAGAGCAATCGCTAAAAGTGAAATTGGGTGAAAAGAAAGGCAACCGTTTTGAATACTTTAATCTCAGAGCGCCGCGCATCGAACGGAATTTCGATTTAGCTACTCCTGGAAATGAATTTGAAAATTTTGGAATGTTGTCAAGAGGCCCCAAACTGGGAGCCCGCATACAGGAAACTGAAAATGGAACTGGCGTGAAAGTGCTGGAAGTAACCGAAGATTCTCCCGCTGAAAAGGCCGGTATCAAAAAAGATGATGTGATTACCGAAATTGACGGCAATGCAGTAAAGAATGCCGATGATGCAAGGGAACAAATCAGTAGCACCAGGGATAAGGCTTCCTATAATGTAAAGGTATTGCGCAATGGATCACCTATGACCATTGAAGTGAAAATTCCCCGTAAGCTGAAGACCACCAATCTATAGCCTTTCGGGAATCCATGGATCTAAATCCGTGTCCTAATCAGTGATCTAATCCGTGTTCAAAATCAGTGATCCAATCCGTGTTCCAATCCGTGTTCAAAATCCGCGATTAAATCCGCGATTAAATCCGCGATCTAGTTTCTCTCATGTTGTTGAATGGCGACCTGATTCTTCAGGTCGCTTTATTTTAATTAAGATCTCCGAACATTCCCGGCCATCCGGCAATGATTTCAATCCATGGAAAGCCTGGCAGAGGCACTGATTATTAAACAGGGGGCACCATCAATCGGCGCCCATTCTCACATCATTCCCCTGGTTTCTCCCAATCTTTTGTCTTCTCCCCGCTAATGGGTAAATTTGACCCTCTTTTACATTTCTGAAATGGTGGATTACAATAAATACGAAACGGTCATTGGGCTGGAGGTTCATGCGCAACTGCTCACAGAAAGCAAGTTGTTTTGTGGAGACAGTACCGCTTTTGGAGCCGAACCCAATACCCAGGTGAGTGTTATAAGCCTGGCTCATCCCGGCACCCTCCCCAAATTGAATCGCAAAGCCATTGAATACGCGATCAGGATGGGTCTTGTTTGTAATTGTGACATCGCAAAGCATAATTATTTTGCCAGGAAAAATTATTTCTACCCAGACCTTCCCAAAGGATACCAGATTTCGCAGCATACCACGCCGATCTGCAGAAATGGCTATATAACAATCAGAACCAGCCATGGAGAACGCCAGGTGAAACTCACCCGCATCCACCTGGAAGAAGACGCAGGCAAGAGTATCCATGATGCCGATCCTCAAAACACTTGTGTGGATTTTAACCGTGCCGGCATGCCCCTGATTGAAATTGTGAGCGAACCAGACATGCATTCCAGTGAGGAGGCATTCGCATACCTTACAGAAATAAGGCGACTGGTGAGATGGATCAATATCTGCGATGGGAATATGGAGGAAGGTAGTTTGCGTTGCGACGCGAATATTTCCATCCGGCCGAAAGGCGCTACCAAACTGGGCACCAAGGTGGAACTGAAGAATATGAATTCCATTCGTAATGTAAAACGCGCCATCGATGCCGAAGTAAGAAGGTTGATAGAACTTGTAGAGAATGGAGGAGTACCCAGGCAGGAAACCAGAACCTATGATCCGGTGGCAGACCGAAGTTTTGCCATTCGCACAAAGGAAGACGCCGAAGACTACCGCTATTTTCCCGAACCCGACCTTACGCCTTTTGATTTTACAGAAGAATTCCTTCAGGGAATAAAGGCGGGACTGCCTCCATTGGCGGAAGAACTCATCCATAAATATGTGCATGAACTTCAATTGCCAGACTATGATGCCAGGGTGATCTGTGACGACAAAGACAGGGCCGATTATTTTGAACAAATAATAAGATTCACCGGCAATTATAAAACCGCGGCCAATTTATTGCTGGGGCCAATAATGTCATACCTTAACGAAAATAATCTCGACATCAAAGCGCTTTCTTTAAGGCCCGAAAGCCTGGCATCACTGATCACGATGATTGAGAATGGCCGGCTGAATTTTTCCGTGGCTTCTCAAAAAATATTGCCGCGCCTCATTTCAGATCCCACAAAGGAACCTTCCGCGCTGGCAGATGAATTGGGGCTGGTTCAGGATTCCGATACCGCAAATATCAGTCAGTGGGTGGAAGAAGTATTGTCGAGAATGCCGGATAAAGTTGCCGAATATCGCAAGGGTAAGAAAGGATTGCTCGGCCTCTTTGTTGGAGAGGTTAAAAAAATTTCCAGGGGAAAGGCCGATCCAAAGATTACCAATGATCTCCTGCTTGAAAAATTAAATCGTTAAAAACCCCCTGCAAATATGTTCCGGATCA
>CALFNL010000186.1 GCA_937902875.1 uncultured Bacteroidota bacterium
ATTGTGGGCTTTGGCTGCCGCGTCTTTTATGGTGTTAAAGCAGTTCGCTTTGTGATGGCTTCACATTCCCAACTGAAATACGGGGCGAGGCTGATCAATTCCTATCTCGGCAACAATTCAACCATATCATGTTGTGAAGTTTTGAATTCCCTGATCTTTCCGAGTCATGAGCAGCACCATAACAATTCATTTTTATGCGCCGCAACCTTGATGGGACAAACCAATATGGCCGCAGGCGCCACCATCGGATCCAACCACAATTCGAGGAGCCCTGATGGTGAAATACTTGCCGGTCGGGGCTTCTGGCCTGGCCTCTGCGTAAGCTTGAAACACAATTCCAAATTCGCGTGCTTTAATATACTGGCGAAGGGTGATTATCCATGGGAATTGAATATTCCATTCCCCTTTAGCCTGGTAAGCAATGATGTGGCGAGGGATCAACTGGTAGTGATGCCCGCCTATTGGTTCCTGTATAATCTCTATGCGATAAGCCGCAATGAATGGAAATACAATGAAAGGGATCAAAGAATTGAAAAAACCCAAAGACTCGAATTCTCCGCGCTCGCTCCTGATACTATCAACGAAATGTTTACCTCTTTGGAACTCATGGAATCCTGCGCTGGTAGGGCCTGGCTCAAAATCCAAAACCCTGAAAGGGAATTCACACCAAAGGAGTATATCAAGACCGGCAAGGCCATCCTGAATGCACCTGAGCCCCTGCTCCATGACATGGAGATTCTGGCTCCGGGACTTGAAAACAGCGACAGGAAGGCGACCTTAATCAAAGTGCCGCAAGCTTATCAATGCTTTGTGGAACTGATCGTTTATTATGGCGTAACCCAATTGATCGATCATATCAGCAGAAATAAAATAAAGAGTCATCCCGAACTGATGCTATCGCTGCCGAACAAGCGCAAAAGAGCAGATTGGATGAATGTAGGGGGGCAATTGATCAGGAAAGAAGAAATTGAGCGCCTGAGAAACCATATTCGCTCTGGTAAGATCAATAGTTGGACGCAGGTGCACGATTTTTATAAAACGCAGGGAGCAAAGTATGAGGAAGATAAATTCGCTCACTCGTTTGCATCATTATTGGAGATCCTTAATATTTCCAAAGCAGACCTCAGTGCGGCCTTCCTGGCAAATTTGCTTAAGGATGCCGTGCATACAAAATCATGGATAACCGAAGGCATTTATGAGTCAAGAGCAAAGGATTATTCAAATCCATTCAGGCAAATGGTATATGATACAAGCCAGGAAATGGATGAGGTTTTGGGGAAGCTGGAAAACAATAGCTTCATCAAATTGCAGAACAAAGAATTGGAGTCTTTCAAAAAGAAAGTCAATAGCCTTCTCAGGCTACTGAAATGAAGGCCCCTCTCCTATCAGACTAAGAATTGGAGCGCAGCAATAATTCTGAGTACAAGAGTCATACTGCCGTAAATCAGGCCGCCAATTTTGGCTTCGTGAAATAATTCCTGAACAGAAGATAGCCGCCGAAAAGCACCGTAGAAAAGATAAGAGTGGCCAGGACGCTATTCCTGTAAAAAGGCAATCCGTCTGTAAATGTTTGCACCAGACCTCCCAGGTTTTTTGGCCTCTGCAATCCCGCTGTCGGGCTCAGCCACACCATAAAGTTTGATAATAAGAAATAGATTGTAGGCGCAGCTACTGATGCCAATGCTATATTCAGCACATTCAATTTCCTGATAGAAAATCCAATGATCGTGAGTAGCGCAAAGAGTATGTAATTGGTGATCTGCCCTTGGTAGAATCCTGGAATAATTGTCCAGCCAAGACTATAGAAAAGCTGGTACATGATATCAGACAGGAACATTGACAGCAGGGGTAATGCAAATGCCCATTTCTTGTTCTTGATAACGGCTCCGCCAAAGATCGCCATGGCCAATTGGGGTGCAAATCCCGGTGCCCTGTCTGGGATCACGCGATAGAGAGCCGCAATCACGATCAGCAAGAGCAATGTCAGGAGCAATGATTTATCAGACTTCATAATTATGCGTATTTTATCAATGTCAAATTTAGGTAATTAACCTGGAACGGCGGCCTTGAAAATATGGGCCTCTTCCATTGCATGGATCGAATAATCTTCTCCGGCACTCACAAATACAGCTTCTCCCTTGTGGCAATTCAGGGGACCATTCTTACCCGATAGCTGCACAGCCCCCAGTTTGAGAAAAAGAATTTCAGGTGAATTTGCGTGATGCAGATATTCATCCTTTTCCTTCAATTCAATCCTGCTCAATATGAAATCAGGCACGGGGCAGGAGTAGATGGTTTCCATGGCCTGTTTGGTACCATTCATCACTGCAGGATCGGTGGCCTCGAACCGGACCAGCTTCAACAATTCCGCCACATCAACATGCTTGGTAGTTAATCCACCCCGCAATACGTTGTCTGAATTAGACATCAATTCAATATTCTGGCCTTCCAGATAAGCATGGGGAAGTCCTGCCCCCTGGAAAATTGCCTGGCCCGGATGCAAATTCAGAAGGTTGAAGAAGAATATGGAAAAAATACCACGATCCGGATTGGAATGATTCCCTCTGGCGGAGGCCATCGCGGCCCAGTACGAAGGATCGGATTTTGTTAACCGGCCGGCCAGAAATTCTGCTCTTATTCGTGAGATTAAGGGTTTCAATATCCTACTCACCTCGTCTGCCGGCATTTCCATTACATGAGTATATAAACCCCGATAGCCTTCTTTCTCAAAAATCGGTATGAATGAGGAGAATGATTCTACTTCTTCCAATATTCTGTTTAATTCATTTTTTGGCCTGAATCCATGAAGTAACCAGAATTCGCTTAAGGCCAACATCACTTCAGGCTTATGATTCCGGTCTTTATAATTCCGATACGGCGCGTCCAAAGGAATACCCAATGCATTTTCGTGTTCGAACCCCTTAGCTGCTTCCGCTTTGTTGGGATGCACCTGAATAGAAAGCATATCCTTTACATCAAGTACTTTAAGCAGGTAAGGTAGCTCACCAAAATGACTGAACACATCTTTCCCCAAAACATTTACAGGGTCTTGCTCTACCATTTTGTCGAGGTTAACCAGTGTGGTATTGTTGATTTCAATTTTGGAGGGAGCGGCAGGATGTGCTCCCAACCAGTATTCAGCGCAGGGACGATGATCCGTATTGTCAATGCCCAACAAATGAGGAATGAATTCATAGCCGCCCCATGCGTAATGTTGCAGTCTGCCTACCAGTTTGTACATTAGACCAAATTATTTGAGTATTGCCAAAGATAACTAAACTAAAAATCCGAAATTTAATCTGCATAAATGCTTACAGGATTCCCTGACTATTTGGAAATTGCTGAGTCGCCAGGGAACAGGGAAAATCGATGCCATGGCCAAAAATTTGGATATTGGAAGAGCGGGGGAAGCATTTGCCAAGGTTTTCCTGGAGGATGGGGGATTCGAAATTCTTCATCAGAATTGGCGGCATTCTCATTTTGAGATAGATATCATCGCTGCCAAAGCAAATGTGTTACATTTCGTGGAAGTTAAAACACGCAGTTCCGGAATCTATGGTCCTCCGGAGGAGAATGTTACCAGGAAAAAGCTGGGAAATCTTATTAGTGCCGGAGAAGCATATCTGGATCTGAATCCCCATTGGAAGATGGTTCAGTATGATATTTTATCAATAAATCTGAATGGAAAAAGCCCTCCTGAATATTTCTTCATCGAGGATGTTTATCTATAGACATTTTTTGTTGCATCTTTTCCACCATTCGCAAAGTGGCGGGACATAATTCAAGATTCTGCCGGTGCACATGGATATAATCCACCATTTTTTTCTTGGTAAAATGCGGGAATCCGCTGCAATCGTCGGGACGCACTTCATAGATCCCGCACATATTGGTGTCAGGGTCCAGGAATTGACAGGGAACCTGCTTATTGATCCACTCCCCGTCACTCTTATCGAATGTTAGCCATTTTTCCTTGAATGCTCCGCCTGTCATGCCCAGATGGGAGGAAATCCTTTTGATATCCTTCTTATTGTAGGTGGGCGACATGGTCTTGCAGCAATTAGCGCAGCTACGGCAATCAATTTCTTTCCATACTTCCTTGTCAATCTTTTCAGCCAGCGTATCCAAATGGCGGGGAGGATTGTTCTTAATTCGGGTTAGAAATGAACGAAGTGATCTTTTGCGATGCCTGACCCTTTGCTTGAATGACCTCAGGTTTACAGCCTGCATAATTTGTTATAATATTGAACATCGAAAATAAGTGTTAATTCAATTCAAAACAGAATTCACGTGTTTAAATTCTCCCTGCAATATGTGGGAACCATATAAAAAAGGATTTCGTGCATGGCTGCAACTGGAAAAATCGCTGAGCGACAATTCCGTTGAGGCCTATTTGTCGGATGTGGAAAAACTTACACAATACCTGAACCAAAAAAAAATCAATGGCTCGCCATCAGATTTGAAGTTGAAGGACCTTCAGCAATTTGTGAAATGGATTGCCGGCTTAGGTATAACTGCCAGTTCGCAGGCAAGGATCATATCAGGGATAAAAAGTTTTTATAAATATTGTCTCACCGAAAAGATCTCGGACCAAGACCCCACCGCTCTCCTGGAAGCTCCTAAATTAAAAAGGTCTCTGCCCGATGTGCTGAGTTTTTCTGAAATTGAGACCATGATTAACAAGATAGATCAGAGTAAACCAGAAGGTCTGCGCAACAAGGCCATTCTTGAAATCATGTATAGCTGCGGATTGCGGGTAAGTGAGGTAGTCAATCTGAAAATGTCTCATTTATACCTCGACGTGGGTTTTGTAAGAGTTATAGGAAAGGGAGATAAGGAAAGGCTGATTCCGATAGGGCGCGAAGCCGTTAAATTCACCAAACTGTATAGGGACAAAAGCAGAAGCCAATACCCTGTAAAACCAGGGCAGGAGGATATCCTGTTTCTGAACCGACGCGGCTCAAGGATGAGCAGGGTCATGATTTTTCTGATCATAAAAAGTCTGGCGAAAGAAGCGGGCATCAGGAAAAATATTTCTCCCCATACATTCAGACACTCCTTTGCCACGCATTTGGTGGAAGGCGGTGCAGACCTGAGAGCCGTTCAGGAAATGCTGGGTCATGAAAGCATTACGACTACAGAAATTTATACGCATCTTGACAGAGAATACCTGCGTGACACCATGCAGCGCTTTCATCCGGGATTCAATTGAGTTTAGATCTTGTTCAGTTTCGGCGCCAATAAGGCAATTGCCTTTTCAATATATTCTTTTCCTGCATTGGCAGAAGCCTTGAATGGATGGGCCCCATTCACTC
>CALFNL010000187.1 GCA_937902875.1 uncultured Bacteroidota bacterium
ACATCGGTTCTTTCGCTTTTCAAATTGGTAAGTTGCGGGTCAGTGGTTTGAGACTCACTCGCATACAGAGAACTCAGTTTCACATCATCCGCCGTATATTTCGCCTTGATGTTAATCTCAGCATTGTAAGGGTCCCCATCCCACCTGATATAACTGCCTTCGTCTGGCAGAAGCACGAATGGTTTCTTGAAGATCTCCTGAAAACTGAACCTGTAATATCCGCGGTCAATGGTGTACTTGCCTGTCATTGAAAAACGCGTATTAGTGCCTGTCCTGATTTCCAGGTTCCCGTTCCCATTGGCCTCGATGATATCGCCGGTGATTTCGTCCAGGATCATGTATAATTTAGCATAATTGTTAGCCTTCAGGTCAAGCGCGATATTCAGGTTGGATGATTTGCCTGTGAGGGAGTCAATATTCATCACGTGCCCATATTGCTTCCAAACAATATAGTCGGCCTGCCCATTCTCCTTTGATGAGCTGGAAATTACATAGATGCTGGAACTATCTACGGGCTCTGCATTTACAGACATGCGCATTTCGTCTTCGGGACCCGTGAAGCGAAAAGTAACTTTGCCAATGGCTTTTCCGTAAAAAGTATTGTTGTCAACACGGGTAGTATTCAGGAGGAGCAGCCGTTGGGAATTGGCCCTGATATTATAGGCGAAATTCCTGAAATTTTCATGCTGCAGACTGCCGGTTAGCGTGGCGAAATTCCTGGCGCCATTAGTATGCAATGTGTCGTAGAGAGTGATATTTCCGAAGTCTATAGTACCGGGTGTGAATGCAATCCTGGCGCTGTCGAAAACATAATAGCACTGGGTATAAAGCACCTTGATGCCCCCATCCTTCACCGTTACCATCCCCACATAATCGGGCTTTTTTATGTTCCCCTTCATTTGAAGCTGGCCGTTCGCCTGGCCTTTCAAACTACCGAATACCGAGCCCAGGTATTGTTCCAGGAAATGAATGCTTGTATTTTCAAAATTGGCTTTCGCGTTGATTTGCTGATTGGCAGAATCCTTACCATCGAAGGAGCCGTTGATATCGAACTTATAATTCACATTGTCGGAAACGGCCTGGTAAACTGCCTTTTTATTCTTGTTATCCCATGATCCCTTCAGGTTAATAACCCCAACCGAATCATTTTCAAATCTGAACTGTTCCGCTTTCAGCTCTGTACTTACATATAGGTTTCGAAAAGGATCTTCTATGGTTACTGATCCGGATGCCAGACCTTCCAGTCTGGGATCTCTCATCACGAAAGGCAGAAAGTCGCCCAGGTTCACTTTTTTCAATCCCACTACAATGTCATTCCAGTTTCCGATCTCGGATTTTCTGGTCACCAGGGTGATCTCCTGTTCTCCATTGGTGACCCTTATTTCATTCGCATCCACGAGTGAACGGCTCAGAGTGATTTCTCCTCCCTTGTCGATCTTCCAGGTCTTCTCATTCAAGACTACGGTGGAAGGATCGAAATGGATGCGCAGACCGTCCTCGAGCGTGGTGATTTGCGCCGACAGATTGGCGTTATTGATGGTTTGGGTTGCCGCGGTGTTAATATTCAGTTGAGAAACGTCCTGGGAGGTGGCTATTGAGATTTTTGTGCTGGGAAACTGCAGGCTGTCATTGATTGTGGTATTGCCCATATCGGCATTCACTTTTAGGCTATCCATATTCCCAATGGCCTTCAGATTGAAATCGCTTACTTCAATCTTGTCGTATGCGGCGTGCGGAACCATCGCGCTCAGGGCCATCAGGTTGGTTCGCGAGTTGAGTGATCCTACAATGGTACTGTTATTGAATCCACTCAATCGCTTATCCAACAGGGTTAGATATTGGTCAATATTCTTGACATCTAACTGGAAAAGGAAATTCTGATTTTTTATGGGTTTGTTGGGAGCGGAAATATAGGCCGGATAGTACTTGTTTAGAAATTGCCTTACAGTATTAGGCAGGTCACGGATATTAAAATCCCCCATCAAAAAAGCGGAGGCCTCCGTATTGCGTAGTTGCAATATTTTTTGCTGGTCAACCATCTGCGAACTAAGCGTGAGGGTATCGAACACAAATGTCTCGCCATCCTTTGTCACTGCCACGTCGTAAAGAGAAACGGTACCCAGGAAATTATCTATATTGTCGCCATTGAAATTCATGTCGAATTTTCCAATCACGTTCAGGTTTTCCTTGGCAAAGCCAATCGCTTTCAGATTGCCTCTCTTGATTTCTGCGAAAAAGTTGAATTCCGGCTTTTTTGTGCTGAAGTCAATAGTGCCATCAAGAGATGCGATGGCGTTTGGGTCATCTATATTGGCAAGGCCCTTGAATAATTTTCTGTTTAGCTGGCCATTTACCGTAATGTTCTGGTAATTGTAATCGTTGTATTGAATCTGCGCGAATTTGCCGTCGAAGCTGGCGTCAAAGGTCTTGGCACTGAAACCCTTTCCTTTGATGGTACCGTTAAAAGAAACGGTGCCCAGTTGGCTTACCCCAAGAAAAGATCCGAGTTGAAAACTGCTGGCCGCGATTTTACCGGAGTAGGCCGGAACCTTGTTTACCGGAAATTTCATGTTCAGGTCTGTCTTCACCGTACCAAGATTGGTTTCAATGGTACCATTCGTTACAAAGTCTTTTAAGAACCCGGTGAAATCTCCCCGGAACCGCAGGTATTGTATGTCTTTGATATGGGGTTGTTTGATATCCTTCAGACCGGGGAAAACAGATAACATATCATTATAGGATGTGCGGAAATCATTCGCCCTGAAATCAATATAAGTGGAGTCAATATCAGGCAATCCGATCATCTTGATATTACCATCCAGCCGGCTGTTCTTCCCTGCTTCCACCAAAAAATTCCTGGCGCTGAGGTTGTCGATGGTGCCTTTGACATTTCCTTCGATCCTGATACTGCGTTTCCACTTCTTGAGTGCCGGGGCAAAATAGGCAATATCATCGCTGCTGATCGTACTGTTATTGAATCTGCCCTCCAGTTTCACCTGCTCTATAAAATTACTCATGTTCTCATTGAAATCATCAAAGTGCATCGCGTAATAATTTGACAAATGGCTTCCGGGCGTTCTGATATCAAGCTTTTCAAATATCATTCCCTGTGGGTACAAGCGGAATTGTGCCGATAAATTGCTGACTTCAAAACCACTTCTCTCCCTGGTCTTGAGTTTAATGTCGGCAACCAGGGTGTCCTGCTTCAATTCAACATTCCTCAAATCTCCATTGATCCCGTAAAAATGAATATGGTTTCCGTCAAAATAATCAAAAGGCGCCCTTGTCATCTCTTTATCACTCCTGAACGCGGCATTTGAAAGTGAGAGGTCGGATATTTTGATGCTCCAGTTCCCTGAATTAAATGGTTCATCGGCATCGGCTTCCTGCTTCTGTTCAACCTTGCGAATGAATTTGCCGGTATAGTCCGAAAGCGAAAAAAAGGGTTCGTCCAGGTTGAGTTTTCTGATGCGAACAATCTTTTTGTCAAGATCTATTTCATCGGCGTCCATAGTCATTCCCTTCAGCTTAATTGTCATGTCCTGGCCCTTCCATTCATCAACCTTTCGGATCTGAACATTCCTGAGGTCTATTTGCTTAAGAGTTAGAGCGATGCCTTTCTTTCTGCTTGTATCAGGCGGTCCCGAAAAATAATCGAGCAAAAATTGATAATTCCATACCGAATCTGTTCTATGAAGATTGATCCTGGCATCCTCCAGGCCGATATATTTCAATTCGGCCTCGTCTTTAAAGAAGAACCAGTCTGTGATCTTTACCTGCAGATTGCCAGCATACAAAAGGGTATCCTTGTGGACGTCTTCAACATAAGTTCCTTCAAGATTCATCCGGTTAAAAAGGGCAAAACTCACATGCCTGATGGAAATTTTGGTATGAAGGTCCTTGGAAATGCGTTGCGTAACAGCGCGCACCAGCATATTTTGTACTGGCGTGGTATTAATGAGGATGGCTGAAATCACTATAAGAAATAGCAACCATAGTACGGTCCATTTTAATATTTTCAGAGTAGTTCTCAGGCCAGGAAATTGATTTGTAAAAGTATGTAAACGCCCTTGATGTGCAAATTCAATACCAATTAAAGACCCCTTGGTTACAGGCTAATCGGAACCATCTTCCAGGCGCTCCCTGACCTATTTTTTCATTGAGCACCCACCTATTACGGCTCAGGACTATTTACCAGGGATCAAACCGCCCTGGCCTAATTCATGAAATCCAGGTCAGGCAAGGGTTAAGGAGCATGATCTCCCGGTATTGGATTCGTTTTTCCAAATACCGGAACGGCATTGCATGGGCAGGAGGCCGTATCCCTGCAAGCACGCCTGTACATACCATGGGGCCGGATCGCTTTTGGGTTTAACAGGAAATTGACAAATGGATAAAAGTCTTCGAAAGCATCGGGATTGCGTCAGGCTCTATCGAAACCAATACCCGAGGTTGACTGTAAAGGTGCGGGGTTTAACAATTGGGCCATTGTCATCGTCAACAATGGATCCCAGACCAAGTGAATATCCGGTGCTCAGCGCCATATTGTTCCCGAATTGATATCCGATTCTTCCTATAAGGTTGAACTCAAAATGATCATAAGCATAGAAATCGAAGACCATTTTTTGAGAAACGCTTGATTGATCGAGCTCTAAAATCTTCTCCCTGCCCGAAATAGCGAATGAAATTGATGGGCCGAACTGGAAAAAAACATGCGCCTTCTGTTCCCTGGTATCGTATTGCAGGAGCAGGGGCAGTTCTATATAGTGAATGTTGAGATTCTTTTGCACTACTGAATCACCGTACAGGTTTTGATACCTGAGGTCGTATTTTTTTGAACTGTATTGTAATTGTGGAACGAAATAGAGCTTCTTATCAAAGGGAACCTTTAGCATTATGCCCGCGTGAAATCCGTTTCTGGCTATAACTGGAATTTTCGTTCCCTCTCTCGTGCGGGCGTTTGCACCAATATGATTCCATCCCGCATCTGCTCCGTAAATTATTTGAGCCTTTGAAGAAAGAGTGAAAAGGGTTAAGAGGGAAACCAGGGCTATAAATCTCATATGCTGAAGCGAAAATGCTAATTAATTCTTGTTTTTCATAATAATTGCGCCGGAATCTCCTTTAAGGGGAATGAATAAATGATGCATGATAATTGCCATAGCGCTGCCTCTCCCCATGCCGGCTCCTTTCTAAAATCCATTTCTCCAGCAACAAACAGGAGGGCAGATTCAATAAGCCTCCGCATCGTCATCCCCTCTTTTGTCGCCCACAGCTTCCACAGTGCCATTTGAAATCCTGATCAGCTCGGTTCTACCGATGGAGCCAGCCTTATTGGTATGGTAGCCCATTCCATGGAGCGCCTCTATAGTTACTGCAGGAAAACCTTGCTCCACAATAATTACATCGGGTAGCCATTGGTGATGGAATTTTGGCAGGTTTACCGCATCCTCGGTGCTCAGGTTGAATTCAATTATATTAAGGATGGTTTGAAATACTGAAGTGGGAATGGTAGTGCCACCCGGTGTGCCGGTTACCAGATAGGGTCTGTGATTTTTAAGAACAATGGCCGGCGTCATAGAACTCAACATTCTTTTCCCGGGCGCGATGGCATTGGCTTCGCCGCCAATGGCTCCAAACATGTTTGGCACACCAGGTTTCACGCTGAAATCATCCATTTCGTCATTCATTATAAATCCCGCTCCTTCGATGACCGTTTTACTGCCATAACCATTGTTCAAAGTAGTTGTAGCCGATACTGCATTTCCCCATTTATCCACTACGGAAAGGTGGGTGGTTTCCATACTTTCATGAGGGATCATGCCTGCCCCTATGGATTTACTGTTTCCGGCTAATCCCGGAACAAAATCTTTCATTCTTTCTTTGAGATAAGTAGCGCTCACCAGGGTATTGAGAGGCACTTTCACGAAATCGGGATCGCCCAGGTATTTAGCCCTGTCGGCAAAAGATCTTCGCTCGGCTTCAACCATCAGTTGCACCGCTGCCGGTGACTGAAAGCCCAGGGAGCCGATATTCCTGTCTTCAACCATCTTCATGCATTGTTGTAAGATCAATCCACCACTGCTGGGCAGGGGCATTGAAATGATTTCATAACCTTTATAATTAAATTGAACAGGCTTTCTTTCAATGGCATGATAATTTTTGAGGTCATCATAGCCAATAATGCCATTGGCTTTTTTCATTTCCGCTACTATGAGCCTGGCAGTTTCACCTTCATAAAAACCTTTTTGACCAAGATCCCTGATTCGTTTGAGCGTGCCTGCCAAGTCTCTTTGAATGAGGGTGTCCCCGGCCTTCCAGCCGGCTTCCTTTACAAAAACGGGGGGATTGCTATTTGTAGTCTGAAATTCCTGTTTACTGCCGTTCAGCGATGCCGCTTCCTTTTCCGTTAGAGTGAATCCCTTCTCGGCAAGGTCAATGGCTGGCTGTATTAATTTTGCAAATGGAAGTTTCGCGTATTTCATCGATGCAAAGAGTCCCGCAATGGTGCCGGGTACACCGCTCGAGAGGCGGCCATCCTGGCTCAATGCCATATTGGGCTTACCCATGGAATCCAGATACATGTCCCTGCTTGCCCTGCCGGGCGCCTTTTCCCGGTAATCTAAGGCCACAGTGCGGCCATCACTCAGGCGGGCTATGAAGAAACCTCCTCCTCCAATATTCCCTGCAGATGGATGTACTACGGCCAGGGCTAACTGCACAGCTATGGCAGCATCAACGGCATTACCGCCTTGTTGCAGAATAGAAAGACCAACCCTGCTTGCCAGGGGATGAGCAGAAACCACGGCACCGTACCTGCCTGTCACCTTCTTCTGAATTTGGAATTGAAAAGGGTTGATGCCTTTGGTTTTTTTTTGAGCGGCCGCCTGGAATTGCATGGACAGAAGAGCCGTTATCAATAATAAAATCCTTATCATTTTAAAGAATTGTTTGTATGATGCTGGGTGAAAGGATCAATAAAAATAGGATTCATGACTGAATTGGCGGAAATGTTTTTGCGCCAGACCAGGAGGAAAATACCCAAAGGAAAATACAATCATTTTTTGGAAACACCAGGATTAGCCAGGCAAGACCTGCAAATTCAGGACAAAAGGGAATAAAGCAGGCCTCAATTTCTCAAGGCTACATTAAAATGTTAAAGGTCTGAATTCCCCTTCGGTTTTTTGCTGAATGGCATCAATTACACAACTGGTTCTTTTATCTTAGCGCATGAATTGCTACGCCCACTCAATAACTGCCATGAGAAGATTCGCGCATCATTTCACTCCTGATTACAGCCAACTCAATCCCAAAAATACTTTACAAGGTTCAGACAGGAATATGTTTTCCATTGCATCATTCTGCCTGTTCTCCAAATTTCCGACAATGCTCAATATCATGAAACAATTGATTCTGATCCTATTTCTGGGTCTCAGTTTTTCTCCAGTGCGGGCACAGGCGCCGAGAACTTGGAATAGCGCTGAGATTTTGTTGAATCTCAAAAAATTGAATGTATTGGGTAGCGTGCTGTATATAGCGGCGCATCCCGACGACGAAAATACCAGGCTGCTGGCTTGGCTCACCAATGAAAAATCATATCGCACGGCCTACCTGAGTCTCACGCGTGGCGATGGAGGGCAGAATCTGATTGGCGATGAGCAGGGAGTAGAGCTCGGCCTCATCCGCACCCAGGAACTGCTTTCGGCCCGAAGGATTGACGGAGCCGAACAGTTCTTTTCAACAGCCTATGATTTTGGCTATACAAAAAGCACGGATGAAGCCCTACAGCTTTGGAACAGGAACCAGGTGCTGAGCAATGTGGTTTGGGTGATCAGGAATTTCAGACCCGATGTAATCATCACAAGGTTTCCGGAGATCGGAAGAGCGTCG
>CALFNL010000188.1 GCA_937902875.1 uncultured Bacteroidota bacterium
ATACCAGCCTGGTGCCTGTATTCAACTCGGTTCCCGGTGTGCGGATGGAAGAACGTTCGCCCGGGAGCTATCGCTTGAGCATCAGGGGTAGTCTATTGCGCTCACCGTTTGGCGTTAGAAACGTGAAAGTTTATTGGAATGATATTCCGTTTACGGATGGCGGCGGCAATACCTATATCAACCTGGTGGATATGAATACCGTTAGCCGGGTTGTGGTCTTGAAAGGTCCGGGTGGAAGTGTTTATGGCGCTAACACCGGGGGCGTCATCATTCTGAATGATAATGACTCCCTGAATCCGGCCAGAGGAAGAAATTATACGCCGCACCAGTTTCGTGTTCAACTCAATGGGGGATCCTACAGCCAGCTGGGTGATAACCTCCAATGGAGCTACCGCAATAAAAATTTCCGTTCCGTGTTGTCGCAAACCCACCTGCAGTCGGATGGCTACAGGGCGAATAGCAGGCTCCGCAAGGATGTGGTTCAATGGACAGGTGATACCCATCTTTCGGAAAAGGATAAGCTGCAATGGATTGCCATGTACGCCAATTTGTATTATCAGACCCCTGGCGGGCTCACACTGCAGCAGATGAAGAACGATCCAACCCAGGCAAGACCCGGAACAGCCGTTATGCCGGGTGCAAGTGAGCAAAAGGCAGCCGTGTACAATAAAACACTCTATGCCGGCCTTAGCAATCTCTATACGCTCTCGGATTATTGGACTAATGTGAGCTCCCTGATGTTCTCCTATACTGATTTCAGGAACCCTTTCCTCACGAATTACGAAATCAGGCTGGAGACTAATTTCGCGGCCCGCACAAAATTCATCTACAACAGAAACTTTGGCAAACAGCAACTCAGGTTAGTGGGTGGGGCGGAATGGGAGAGTTTTTATTCTCCTGACGATAACTATGGAAATCGGGAAGGCATTCCAGACACGGTGCAGACTAAAGACAGGCTTTGGACAACACAGATATTTCCATTTGCCCAGGTGGAATTGGAAATGGCAAAGAAGTTCCTGCTGCAGGCTGGAGCCAGCACCAATTTATATGGCTACCACTACCAGCGACTGACGGATCCGGATGACTCAAAAAAGGAAAAAAAATTCGACGCACAATTCCTTCCGCGATTTTCGGCCTTATATCATTTTGCACCTGGGTCAGCATTATATATGGCTATCAGTAAAGGATACTCGCCGCCCACCATTGCCGAAGTACGTCCTTCGGAGGGGAGCTTTTATACCAACCTGCAACCTGAATTTGGATGGAATTTTGAATTGGGTCTGCGGGGATCGATATTCCAAAGAAGCCTGCAGTTCGATCTTACAGCCTACCAGTTTAAGTTGAAGGAAGCGATTGTGAGGAGGACCGATATTTCAGGCGCGGAATATTTTATCAATTCGGGGGGCACCAACCAAAAAGGATTTGAAGGGTTAGCCACCTATTGGTTTCCCACGGAACCCCTGGGTTTTATACATTCTGCGAGGGTTTGGACCAGCTATGCACTGAATAACTTTGATTTCACCAATTATAAGATGGATAATAATGATTATTCAGGCAATGCTGTTACCGGCGTTCCGCAAAGAGTATGGGTGTCGGGCATTGATATCAGTTCCAGCCAGGGCCTTTACCTGAATGCCACTTTTAATTACACTTCCAGACTGCCACTCAATGATGCGAACGATGAATTTGCCTCAGACTACAGGATATTGCAGGGGAGGCTTGGATGGAAGCATAAATTCCTTGTGATTGGGGCAGACCTCTTCATTGGCATTGACAATGCCCTTAACCAATTATATAGTCTGGGCAATGATATCAATGCCTTTGGCAGAAGATACTACAATCCCGCACCTGCCAGGAACTATTTTGGAGGTTTGATTCTGGATTTTTAGATTCTGTGGAGGATTAGAATGCAGCGGCCAGTGAGGATACACCTACAGCAAACAGATAGCAGAGCCCAATACGAAAGGCTGCTAATAAACCAAGTTTCGCAACAAGTTTCCAGGTAGGAATTTCTACTGCAGGGGCGGTCCTGAGGGTTTGAGTTTTCATGGATTCTGATTTTAAGGCTTTTAATGGATATTAACGTAATATTAATGCCTTCATTGAATTTCTGCAAGGATTTTCTCTGCTGCAAACCCCAAATTTTGGTGAAATTATCATCTGGTAAATTGATATAAGATAAATGGCCATCAGGGTTTCGAATCATCGGGGATTCCGGCACCCAGATGCATATCAACACCGGGGCGGGGCGCTGAAAATCCCAGGTTTTCGGGAATCCTAACTATGACGCATAAACTGCGGACTTTTCCGTATTTCATTGCCACCAGGATTGAGAGAATTATCTAGCGGGTGTATGCAGAACTGATCTATCCATATGCTCAGAATTTGCCGGAGGGGCGTGCATCAATAAAGAGTTCGTATATTAATATCCATAATCAAAATGGGCAAAATTATACTCCCGGAGAGACTCAATTTCATTATTCCTTACATTTGAACCACATTGTCTGCTATGAGAGCATCATATTATTATGGTGCAGGGAATTAATTATTCATCAAGGCTGCCCCTTAAGGGATGGCACCAATAACCTGAAAAAATCATGTCGAACATTCTGATCATTGACGATGAAAAGGCAATTCGCAAGACATTGGGAGAAATACTTTCTTACGAAGGCTATAAGATTGATGAAGCCAGCGATGGGGAGGAAGGACTGAAGAAATTCAGGGAAAAGACCTATGATGTGGTATTGTGTGATATAAAGATGCCGAAGGTTGACGGTATTGAATTCCTTGACAAGGCGGGAGAGATCAATTCAGATGTTCCCGTGATCATGATTTCCGGCCATGGCACCATAGAAACCGCGGTTGAAGCGGTGAAGAAAGGTGCATATGACTATATTTCCAAGCCCCCAGATCTCAATCGGCTACTGATCACCATCAGGAACGCGATGGACAAGACCGACCTGGTTACCGAGGCCAAGGTATTGCGCAGGAAAGTTTCCAAGGCCGAAGAAATGATTGGCGAGTCGTCACCCATCCTGAAGATCAAGGAGACCATTGATAAGGTAGCACCTACGGATGCCCGTGTGATGGTTACCGGCGAAAACGGCGTGGGTAAGGAATTGGTTGCCCGTTGGATTCATGAAAAAAGCAATCGCTCCAAGGGCCCGCTGATTGAAGTGAATTGCGCCGCCATCCCGAGTGAATTAATAGAAAGTGAATTATTTGGCCACGAAAAAGGATCCTTCACTTCCGCGGTTAAGCAACGCATTGGCAAATTTGAACAGGCACATGGGGGCACCCTTTTCCTGGATGAAATTGGAGACATGAGCCTCAACGCGCAGGCCAAGGTATTGCGGGCATTGCAGGAAGGGAAGATTACCCGTGTGGGAGGTGATAAGGACATTAATGTTGACGTGAGGGTGATTGCGGCAACCAATAAGGATTTGCTGCGGGAAGTTGATGAGAAGCAATTCCGCCTGGATCTGTATCATAGATTGAGCGTGATCATCATTCATGTGCCTTCACTCAATGAAAGAAGGGATGACATTCCGCTGCTGGTGGATAAATTTTTGGAAGACATTTGCAGCGAATACGGCATCGCCAAGAAAGGGATCGATCAGGAAGCGCTATCGGCCCTGCAGCAAAATAACTGGACCGGCAATATCAGAGAATTGCGAAACGTGGTGGAACGCCTGGTGATCCTTTCTGGAAAAACTATCAGTTTGGAAGACGTAAACAACTATGTTATTCCCAGGAAATAGGTTTTTATGAGGCGGCAGGTATATTGTATCAGCGCACTCGGTGCTGATGAAAGAATCTTTGGCAGGTTGCAATGGCAGGATTGCGAACTACATTTTCTCTCCTGGATTGCTCCTGAAATCAATGAGACCATGGAGGCCTACGCAAGGCGAATGTGCGCACAAATCAGGCATGAGCATCCCATTTTGATTGGCGTTTCCTTTGGAGGAATGATGTGTATAGAAATCGCCAAAATTATTGAGACAGACAGGGTAATCCTCATATCAAGCATAAAAACAAAGGATGAACTTCCCGCCTGGCTGAAACTAGTAGCAGTTCTAAACCTGCATCGGTTCATTCCAATCCTTTCCTGGCAGTATTTTTCGGGCCTGAAGATATTCGACTCCATCGAAAATTATTTTTTGGGAGCAGGTGATGATGCCGAAAAGCAATTGGCCATGGAATTCAGGCATAATATTGATCCCGCATTCTTGCGCTGGTCCATAGACCATATTCTCAATTGGAATAATCGCTGGGCTCCTCCGGGTGTTTCACATATTCATGGCACAAGCGACAGGATTTTCCCAGTTACAAGAGTTCGTGTCTCACACAGAGTGCGGGGCGCGGGGCATTTTATGGTTTATAGCCATGCCGGCGAAGTGTCCGATACATTGAATCAATTGATGCGGGGGGAGTAGCTGAAATCAGGGAATCCATTTGGCTTCAAGGGGTCAATTGAAGTAATAACAATCGCAGGCTGCTTCTCGTGCGAATGCAGTGCAGGTAGCGCAATTCATTTACTTTTTTTCTTTGCCGGGCCTTTCACCAACTCATAAGAATCGTTGATAAAATCCTGCAATTCCCGCCTGGATAAAGAGCCATCGACCAGGATGGTATTCCAGTGCTTCTTATTCATGTGGTAGCCGGGCAGAACACTCTCATGCATTTCCCGAAGTTCAATGGCTCTTTCAGGCAGGCATTTCACATTGAACTGAAGCGGTTGCGCATCCAGGCTTGCCAGGAGAAAAATTTTATTGTTGACCTTGAAAACAAGAGTCGTTTCTCCAAAAGGAAAACTTTCCGTGGCCCCATCCCTGGAGAGAGCATATCCCCTTAATTCTTCGATATTCATTGCTGAATCAGATATTATGACGTATGACAAATATCAATATATCGGCTTTGATATATCGTTAACAAATCTATATTAAATGGGTTGTAACTTTTGCCCTGGTTGGCCGACATATCCCTAAATCAACCGAATTGTACTATTTTTGGCCACTTTAAAATTACAAATTACATGAGCATAGGCTGGATCCTTTTTATTTTATGCGCCATTGGTTTTCATATAGGACTATACGGAATGTTCAGGAAAGCGGGCATCACTCCCTGGAAAGCACTGATACCTTATTATAATACCTGGTTGATGGTGGAAAAAATGCCGATCAGGAAATATTGGTTCTTCCTCCAATTCATACCCATTGCGGGGCAATTCATATCTATCTGGATCTTCATAAAATTTGTGGAGCATTTCGGCCGCTTTTCCCTGATACATCATGCGGCGACTGTTTTCATCCCATTCATTTATTTCATTTACCTGGGATATTCAAAGGATGAAAGGTATGCGGGAACCGCTGTTGTTAAAAATTATAAGAAATCTACGGCACGTGAATGGATAGACGCGGGCGTATTCGCCATTGTGGCGGCTACCATCATTCGCACTTTTGTATTCGAAGCCTATACGATTCCTACAGGGAGTATGGAAAAAACCCTTTTGGTGAATGACTTCCTGTTTGTGAGCAAGTTGAGTTATGGCCCTCGTTTGCCCAACACACCGCTGGCATTTCCCTTTGTGCATCATACTTTACCCATAACCGGTACCAAGTCGTATTTGGAGTGGATCAAATTGCCATATAAGCGTCTGTGGAGGGAACCCGTGGATCGCAATGATGTGGTGGTGTTCAATTATCCTGTAGGCGACACCGTGATTGGTGAATATGAATCGAATGTCAATTATTACGATGCTCTTCGGGATCAGTACAAAGGAAACAGGGAGGAGATATTACAGCGGAATGATATTATGGTGAGGCCCGTGGATAAGAGAGAGAATTTTATTAAGCGATGCGTTGCCATACCGGGTGATACCCTGCAGGTAAAGCAAGCCATCCTTTATATAAATGGTGCGGTTGCCTATGTGCCCCCGGCTTCGGCAACCTTTTATTCGGTGCAGACTAATGGTCAGGCCCTGGACGAGGACATGCTGAAACAGGATTTTCATGTGGAAACAGATGGAGAACGCGGCCAGTATTATCCCCTG
>CALFNL010000189.1 GCA_937902875.1 uncultured Bacteroidota bacterium
ACTGTGCTGCAGTCCGTGGAAAGATCCCCGGCCCTGCCATTGAAACGGCAGATTTTTTCATTTGCAATGTCCAGGGGTTGCAATATTTCATGTACCAGGTCATTTCCACAGCTTCCTGGATCTTCACTGTTCATTCCCACCCATTCATCCAGGCCTACAAAATTCCAATTCCTGATGGCCTCATTACCTTTATGCTGGATCCGAATAAGCCTCTTATATAGACCCGTGGGTGTGTCTCCGGAGGCCAGGCAAAGAAGAGGATCCCCTGCAGTTTCCATTTTTTCGAGAATCTTATTTGCGGCGAGGGCCGACATCTCCTCATAAGAATCAGCAATTATGATCTTCATATACCGGAATTAATTGGTGAACTTGCAGCAAAGCTAGTATATTAAAGTTTTGACCCCGATGATCTGAAAATATTTATAGGAAATGCCTTTGCCAGGCGTGGGGCCGTGAAGAATATTTTTTAGCCATAAAATAAATAAGATGCTGCGCCATGTAGTGCTTTTCAAATTCAAAGAGGGTGCCGGGCCGGGCCGGGTGAATGAAGTGGAAAAGTCTTTTCGTGCTCTCGCGAAAGATTTCCACGAGATAAGGGATTTTGAATGGGGAACAAATAATAGTCCCGAAAACCTGAACCAGGGTTTCACCCATTGTTTTTTGCTGAGTTTCGCAGGTGAAAAAGAACGTGACGAATACCTGCCCCATCCCGCACATCAGGCCTTCATCAAAAATTTAAAACCCATCCTGGATAAGGCCCTGGTGATCGATTACGAAGTTCAAAAATGAGCCGCCAGCTGTCTTACAGGTTCCATTCGCCTGGCATGGAAATACTGCAGGTATGCATGGCATTTAGTGCGCGTACTTGCTTAACAGAACGATCTGCCCCAAATGGTATCCATCGTGCTGGATGACCCCGTGAATCAATTCATAGAAAGGATATTCCTGTGCCGGAACTATTTCCATGAAGCGGTTTTCCGGAAAATCATGTATGGCGGCACGCAGCGTTTTATAAGATTGTTGCAGCTCATTCATAGTCTGTTTCCAGGATGCAGCGCTCTTGTTCCCGGGTAATGAAAAATCAGGGTAAGGCAGTGGGTCTTTAACTCCCTGGAGCCTCAGCACCACGGTGCACCTCCAATAGATGATATGATTCACAAGCTGCCAGATACAATTGCTATTTCCGTCTAATTTCCGGAGCGCCTGCGCCGGTTCAATGGATTTGAGTATATCATCCATATTCATTCCTACCCAGTAATTCCCATTTTGCAGGCCATCCAGCAGTGCCAGCATTCTGTTTTTTTCTGTTCCCATGTTTACAATTTACAACTAAATTGTGTTGAATTTACGCGTGACCAAACGAAGTCCATTGAAGAATTCGTAAAGAAACATGGGTGGCAAACAGGTCCTTAAAAACAAAGAATCCTATTTCATGAATATAGAATTGAACAAGAATGAAGATGCCATGAAGCTGGCGATGAGCCAGGTGCGTCAGAAACTGGAGAAGATCTACCTGGGGGGCGGCAAAAAGGCCATTGAAAAGCAGAGGCTCAAAAATAAGCTCACGGCCCGGGAGCGGATCGAATGGCTCTGCGATGCCGGTAAACCGTTCATTGAAATCGGCGCATTCGCAGGATATGAAATGTATGAAGAGCAAGGAGGTTGCCCAGCGGGAGGAACCGTAGCAGGTGTGGGATACGTGAGTGGAAGGCAATGTGTGATAGTGGCCAATGACCAGACGGTCAAAGCGGGTGCATGGTTTCCGATAACCGGAAAGAAAAACCTCCGGATGCAGGAGATAGCGATGGAAAATCAGCTTCCGATTATTTACCTGGTTGACAGTGCTGGCGTTTTTCTACCCATGCAGGATGAGATTTTTCCCGATAAAGAACATTTTGGCAGGGTCTTCCGCAACAATGCGCGCATGAGCGCCATGGGTATCACACAGATCGCAGCCGTAATGGGTGCCTGTGTGGCCGGGGGCGCTTATCTCCCCATCATGAGTGATGAGACCCTGATGGTGGAAGGGAATGGTTCTATTTTTCTGGCGGGTCCTTATTTGGTGAAAGCGGCCATTGGAGAAGAGGTGGATACCGAAACTTTGGGAGGCGCCGTAACGCATACTGAAATTTCTGGCATCGCGGATTATAAATTCAATACGGAGCAGGAATGTCTCGATGAAATAAAAAAACTGATTGACAGGCTGGGCAGGATAGAAGACGCGGGATTCAACAGGATCAAATCGAAACCTCCTGAAAAAAATCCTGAAGAGCTCTATAGTATCGTACCCCTGGATCCTTCCAAACCCTATGATATGCTTGACCTGATAGAGCGCATTGTTGACGATTCCGAATTCGATCAATTCAAGCAGGAATACGGAAAAACTATCCTGTGCGGTTACGCGAGAATTGACGGATGGGCCATTGGCATTGTGGCCAACCAGCGCAAGATAGTAAAGAGCCGCCGGGGCGAAATGCAAATGGGAGGGGTGATCTATAATGACAGCGCAGACAAAGCCGCAAGATTTATCCTTATTTGCAATCAAAAGAAAATACCCCTGGTCTTTCTGCAGGACGTGACCGGATTCATGGTGGGTTCCAGGAGCGAACAGGCGGGGATCATCAAAGACGGGGCGAAAATGGTGAATGCGGTAGCAAACTCTGTGGTGCCAAAAATCACCATCATAGTTGGTAACTCATACGGCGCCGGTAATTATGCCATGTGCGGAAAAGCATACGATCCCCGTTTCATCTATGCCTGGCCCTCCGCGAAAATTGCGGTCATGGGCGGCGATCAGGCAGCCAGCACCCTCTTGCAAATACAGGTGGCCAGCATGAAATCGAAAGGAAAGGAAGTGTTGCCGGAGGAAGAAAAGAAATTACTGAAAGAAATAACGGAGAAGTACAAACGCCAAACGACGCCTTATTATGCCGCGGCTCGCCTTTGGGTTGACGCCATCATTGACCCTGTGGAAACCAGGAAACTGATCTCCGAAGGGATTTCGGCGGCCAATCAAAAGAAGATTGACGATGGTTTCAGACTGGGTGTCTTTCAGGTTTAACTTCCTGCATTCGATGGCCGGGCAATACTAATCATCGCGGGCCCCTGAACTGAATATTTCTATTGTATATCAAAGCCACTCAAAATGAAAATACCCATATACCAGGTTGATGCATTCAGCAAGAGACCTTTCAGTGGTAATCCTGCAGCCGTTTGCCCCCTCGACGCTTGGCTGCCCGACGGCCTGATGCAGCAAATTGCCGCGGAGAATAACCTGGCAGAAACCGCCTTCATTGTGGAAGAGGCCGGGGGCCTGCGCATTCGTTGGTTTACGCCCACCGTGGAAGTTGACCTATGCGGGCATGCCACACTCGCCTCAGGTCATGTATATTTTAATCACCTGAATTACCCGGGCAAAGAAATTCTATTCCTTTCCAAAAGCGGGCCGCTTATGGTGAGCCGGGCGGAAGCGGGCGCACTCACACTCGATTTTCCGTGCGACCATATCGAAAAATTACCCGATCCTCCGCCAGAAATCGAAGCAGGTCTCGGCGTCAGGGCCACGGAAGTATATAAAGGCCGTTCTGATTATATGGCGATAATAGACAGCCAGAAAATCATTGAACAGTTGAAACCTGATTTCAAAATACTATCGCACCTGAATGGCAGGGGCCTGATAGTGACGGCCAGAGGCGAAGAAGTGGATTTCGTTTCCCGCGCATTTTTTCCGCAGAGCGGTATTGAGGAAGACCCCGTGACCGGTTCGGCGCATACCACTCTGACTCCCTTCTGGGCAGGCATAATCGGAAAAAATAAATTGAAGGCCATACAGCTTTCATCCAGGAAGGGATGGCTCAACTGCGAATTGGCCGGTGAGAGAGTATTGATAACCGGCCACGCCGTTACCTATATGATGGGCGTGGTGGAAATTCCTGATTAATACCGGAGTCAAATGATGTCATGAACCAATTTGCCTGCATTGGCCGATTCTGAAATAATATTTCCAAAAATTTTCAATACCGATTCAATTTGTCTGAAAAGAAACTCATCATCTACACCGATGGCGCTTCCAGGGGAAATCCCGGTACGGGCGGCTATGGTGCCATCCTGAAATGGGGTGGCGTGGAAAAAGAATTGTCTCAGGGTTACCGCCTCACCACTAATAATCGAATGGAACTGATGGCAGTGATCGCGGCATTGGAAGCCCTGCACAAAAAACATCTCCACATCACCATTTATTCAGACAGCCAGTATGTGGTGAGGGCGGTGCAGGAAGGATGGTTGAAAAACTGGATCGCCAATAATTTCAAAGGGGGCAAGAAGAACAAGGACCTTTGGCTTCGATACCACCAACTTGCGCAGCAGCATCATATCCGCTTTGTTTGGGTGAAGGGTCATTCTGCAAATCATCATAATAACCGATGCGATGAACTGGCAACAGCGGCTGCGGACGCGCCCGATCTACTGGTTGATGAAGGCTATGAAAAGGATCGACTCAGCGAAGGCTAAAACCGGCCCAAATTATTTTCCCGCATCAATTCAATCCGTAAAAAAGCCTCTCCTTTTTAAGAAGAGGCTTTTGAAAAAATTATTTTGTTGACTGTCACAACTTGATGAAGCGGATGGTCTTCACCGTTCCTTCACCGGTAGTGGCCGTGAGCTGGTAGCCACCCGGAGATAGTCCGCCCAGGCTAAGCCTGAAGAAATTCTCTCCCGTATTTACTTCGCCCGATATACGCTGCATCACCCTGCCCTGCATATCCGTAATCAGGATATTTATTTTTGACCGGGCCGCGGAAGTAACATTGAGGTTGGCCGAATTATTCACCAGGGTTGGCATCATGCGCATTAATTCAACCCCATTATTTTTGCTGAAGATTACCACGATTTCGCTGTAGTAGAAGCTGCCATCAATATCGAACACCTTTAACCGGTAGTAATTGCTTCCATCAGAAAGGCTATTGTCTGTGGCGCTATAATTCTCTTTTACCGGATCTCCGGCAACAGTGGTCAGCAGGCTGAAATTCATGCCATCGGCTGACTCATACAATTCATATCTCTTCGCGTCCTGGGGATCGGCCACTTTCCAGTTTAGGAGGGCATCGCTGCCATGTTTAATACCGGTGAATGATATCAGTTTAACAGGCAGTGCCGCGGCAGGCGCGAGACCAATCGTAATTGGACTGAACCCACTCACAACATTTGAAGTTACGGACCCGCTTGCCACATCGCCCAGTATCACGATTCCATCAGACCCATAGTCTTCCCATTTGCCGCTTACGCTATTCCAATGCGCCACGCGAATATTGTCAGTTGCTGTGCCACCGGTAATGGCCGCCGTCCAGCTCAGGGTGATTCTCGCCTGGCTGCTGCCAGAGGGTTGATTGATTTCCCAATATTCGATATCCGTGATATTGGAAAGCGGGGCGGCGAATGTATTTCCAATGGCAATTTTTGGATTACTGTTGATATACTGAGCCTGGAATGTGTTGGCAGCCGCATCCATGGGGGTTAGGGTAAGGGGTTGATACACTGACCCATTTCCCACGGGAAAACTGAATGGATTTGTGGAATTGGTCTTTTTACCAATGGGACCATCAACGAATCTTTGGGAGGGCCCGTCGGCTCCGGTCACGCTGGCATTCTCGCTAAGGACGAATAGGCCCGAAGTTGTAACAGTAAGCATACCATTCGCAAAGTTCAAAACGCCGGATAAATCGTGCTCCTCTCCATCATTGTCAAAAGTGACTCCTGCTGCATTATCAATAGTGATGTTTTCGGGTGGCGCACCTAATGTGGAAGGAAATATTCTCAGCGTAGTAAAAGAAACTGGAGAAATACCCGTTCCGAGTTGAGCAGATGAGCCATTAAATATTAAAGTAGTACCGGGTTGATATAGAAGCAGGCTCCCAACTACATATCCTCTTTTCATGGTAGCGCTTCCATGAACCTCACTGTTAGTCGCAATATTGCTTTCATTATCATTCACCGCGTCAAAAACCACATTGCTCACACTGGGGCCGGAACTTCCCGCACTGATCTTACCCTGTGACCACTCTGCACCAGTTGTAATAAAATTTGAAGAGCTGGCTGAGGAGAAATTATTCAAATATTCGAGCGTGGAATTTGGGGCATACACAAAATTCGCAGTAGCCACCGATTTAATCCCTGCATTCTGGCTGCTTTTGATCCGAAGTATGCCGCCGTCGTTCACGAAAATATTCTGGGAATTGAAATTCAAGCTAAGCACATTATTATTGATCTCAAGAGTTCCATTTATAATGATTTGCCTTGAGAACGTCGTCAAATCTGAGCTCCTGTTTCCGATATTATTTTCAGCTATTAGGGTCGCATTGGCATCAATGTCAATTATGCCTTTACCATTACCTCCCGAACTATCAATCCTCAATTCGCCGGTACAATCAAATATTCCTGAACTGATCTTGAGGTATCCAAATTTATGAGTGGCAGTACCGCTGGTTCCGGTTTGTCCGGCGTTTAAGGCCACTTCGCAGCGCCAATTAATATTAAATGGCCCCCAGGTTCCAAACAAGGCCCGGCCTGCTCCAACAAATTTAACAATGCCTCCACCTGATGTACTGATGATATTGCCAGGTGAACTGACACTTGAAGAACTAAGAACTCCGTTTATCTGCAGGGTGAAAGCTCCTGTTGACAAAAAACCAACAGTAGGACCTGAGATATTAATCGTCAAATTATTGCAAGCAGCGTCAGCAGTTAGAGTAATAATATGATTAATAAGAATCGTCACATTATCCCCCGCTCCAGGCACGCCCGATGGAGTCCAGGTAGCGGAATTGTTCCAGTCACCCGTTCCAGTGGAAGTAAAGTCTGTAGCCTTCAGGGTCATGGATGCCAGGAGCAAAAAGCCCAGGACTGAGTATAATTTCTTCATACTTCAGGCATTTTTTATTGAGTAGCGTGATTGATTTTGATAATGTGGCTAAATAGGACTTGGGAGAGGATATTGGGAAAGCTAGATTTCAAATGTAAAAAAAAATTGCCAGGATTCGATGCTGATATGAAGCTAATCTGGGCGGCTCCGTGGCGCTTCCAAACCCTTTTG
>CALFNL010000190.1 GCA_937902875.1 uncultured Bacteroidota bacterium
TTTAATTGAAAACGGGTTCAACAAATTTACCAAATCAGAAGCGGCTGCCTTTGAAAGGATGTCCGTGAACGTTGAAGAATTTAAATGTAATGTTCATGCATTCAAACGAAATGAAATGAAAAAATTCGGCTATGTACTGTAGGGTGGAGGCGCCAGGGGATTCGCGCACCTGGGAGTAATCAAATTTCTGGAAGAATTGGGCATCAAACCTTATGCAATTGCCGGAACAAGCGCCGGCGCCATTGTCGGGGCCCTGTACGCGGCTGGTAAAAAACCTCATGAAATCCTGGAACTGTTTAAAGACAGTAAATTATTCGGATGGAGCACTCTCACGAGGGAGAAAACCGGTTTCTTCTCGATGGATTCCATGAAGGAATTGTTGAATGAGGCCCTTGAAAAGAATGATTTTGCCGCATTAAAAGTGAAGCTGTTTGTGGCTTCCACTGATTTGGTGGAAGGTAAATCCATCATCTTTTCAAATGGAAAACTGGTGGAAGCCGTAATTGCTTCCGCATCGGTGCCGGTTGTTTTTCATGCTGTAAAGTCAGGGGAAAAGATGCTTGTTGACGGTGGTATTCTGAATAATTTTCCTGTGGAGCCACTATCGGGTATTTGCGATGTGATAATTGGATCCTTTGTAAACAAGATAGAAAAGGGCGTGAGTCATAATTATTTTCTTGAATCATTTAACGTGCTTGAAAGATGCTTTCACCTGGCCATTTCCAATTCGGCTTATTCTAAAGTGAATAATTGCGATGTATTCATTGAAGTGCCATTGAGCGAGTTTTCCATGTTTGACTTAAAACGTGCAAAAGAAATATTCGACATCGGCTATAATACAGCGTTGCTCCATAAAGAAAAATTATTGCAACTGAAGGAAGATAGTTGCGTGACTGCCATCGAAAAGGGAATTAACTGAATTTGGGCGGCTGCCAAATATTGGAAAGATGGGGGGATGTCTAACTGGTCCTGAGAAACAACGCTTTTCTCTGTCTATCCCCACTATGGATTCGTGAATTACGGTCAATGATTCACAATTGCCCGGTTCATGCAGGAGCATAAAACTTTAGGAATGAGAATTATTGGACTGCTGCGTTATGGACTGATTATGGTAACGGATATTCTGGTTCCTTTACCGATATCACTGTGAATTTCCAGGTGGCCATTAATGGAAGCGGATCTTTCCTGCATCCTGGTGAGTCCGGGGCCGCGATTTTCCTCATTCACCAGGAATCCCTTACCATCATCTTCGATGGTCAGGCATATCCTGTTATCAGGCTTTTCAAGTTTAATGGTAACATTGTTTGCAAGCGCATGATACATGACGTTGGTAAGTGCATCCTGGCATATCCGAAAAAAATCGATTTTGATTTCATGCGATAAATCGTTCTCATCACAGCTGCTCTCAAAATGGCAGGGGATGCCATTCAAAATTGAAAATTCATTGCAATGCCATTCCAGTGTGGCATTCAAGCCAAGATCCTCCAGCATATTCGGGCTGATGGAAAAGGATATTCGTCGGATGGTATTGATCAGTAATTCGGAAATTACGGAGGCATGTTCAATCTTGCTTTTGGCAGTATCGTTGAGATGCGGCAGGTTGATTTTCATCCAGTCAATATCGAGTTTCAATACGGAAACCAATTGGGCCAGTTCCTCATGCAATTCTTCAGCCAAATATTTTCTTTCGTCTTCAATCCTGCTCTTGAAGCGGGTAGCCAGGCTTTTGAATTTCCTGTATTTTTCCTCAACCTCTTTTTCTATCAGTTTTCTTTCGGTAACATCTTTTGCGATAGCAAATACAATTTCCCTGTCTGCAAAATAGATGGAGGTCCATTCCAGCCACACGAATCCGCCGGTTTTTTTCAGGTACCTGTTTTGAAAATTTACCAACTCTTTCCCATTCAGTAGATCTTTTCTTTTTTGCAGGGTCAGCTCCCGATCTTCGGGATGCATAAAAAATTCAATGGGTTTAGACATTAGTTCTACCTCCGTAAACCCCAGTTTATCTATCACGGCCGGATTCACTTGTTTGAAATAACCTTCCTTGCTGGCTATGCATACCAGGTCAGGCGTCATTTTAAAAAAATCGGATTCTGAAAATTGAGGTTCCTCCAAATATGGCATATTCATTGGTATTGCAATTTCATACGATTGAGTTGTACATCCGAAAATAAGCCGGTTGCACAATTCGCAGCATTTGAGTGAAATTATTCATTTGTTAACTTTTAGAGAAACATCACGAACCATAAAATTCTTCTGGCCCCCTCCATGCCTTCTCCGGTGGCCTGCCCATGAAGAACACGAATACACGGGGAATCATAATGGAAATTAGTATTGGCTATGGTATTCCTTAAATGATTCATCCTCTAATACCTACTTTCGTCAGTCTTGCATTTTCCGTGGAATAGGCTTGCTGAATTTGAGTGGCTAACTGCTGGAAAGGTATAAAACAAAGAGAAATACAAAAAAATAGAGATTGCTTGCCTAAGAATTGAGTATTCCGAATTTGCCCTCGGCATAGTCTTTTTCCGCCCTTGCTATTTCTTCCTGAGTGTTCATTACAATATTTCCTTTGGCGGCAACTGGTTCGTTGATGGGCTCAGCCGACAAATAGAGCAATTTGGCGTTTGAGTTTGTATGGATATCTGCTTCAGTAGCTTCTTTATTAAATATTACCAACTGATGAGCGCTGACTTCCCGCTCCTGATTGACTGTTATTTTTCCATCCAGCACATAGAGGAGGGTCCAATAGCCCTCCTGCGCGATCAGGCGCAGTGTTTTATTCTGCGCTACAGAACCGAAGGCCGCAGTTACCGGAGTGAATGACTTGACAGGCCCTTTCAAATTTCCATAATTACCGCTGGCCAGTCGGAGCTCAATCCCCTGCTCCACGAATAGCAATGGCATTTCTTCTTTTTTTGCCTGCTGGTAATAAGGCTTGTCCATTTTATGAATAGCTGGAACATTTACCCAGATCTGCACGAATTCATAATCCCCGCCTTTTTCAAGCAGGTCGTTGCCGGGTCCTTCACTGTGCAGGAGCCCACTGCCGGCGAACATCCATTGCACTTCTCCGGCTCTTAGGATTCCGCTGTTTCCTTCGGAATCCCTATGAAAACCTTCTCCCTGAAACATGAAGGTAACAGGAGCAAATCCCCTGTGCGGATGCGGTTTTAATCTTTCAGGTGGTGACCCCGGTGGATAGTGGTGTGGAGGCAGATGGTGAATTACAATAAATGGACTCGCAAACCGGAAATCACGGTTCGGCAGAGACTGGAGCACGATTTCAGGACCGATACTTTTTTCCCTGGCGTTCAGTATAAAATCAATCTTCTTTTTCATTGCGGAGACTTGCATAAAATTAATTAGAAAAATCAATTCTCAAAGGCGTCATCAACTCAATCCAGATACAAAAAGCAGGGATGATTGGCCTGCAATATGCTTCTACCCAATTGAAGTCATCCTCATTTCCTGCTTCATTCAATACAATCCTGTTTCACTATACAAGGCACTACCAGCCAATCCCTGCCTATTTAATTCAACATATCTTAATTCAATGAAGTTTTGCCAGCCTGGTATATAAGTTTTTTGCAAGGGGCCTGCTATAGATGCGTTTCATATTAATACACTCCTTTTTTACATGAGTGAATTAAAACGGAAGAACACTCTACTCCTGGCCAACTTGCAGCAGGAAACAAAGAATCTTTCCTGGAAATACTTTGTTAGATGCACAACCGGATGAATTCAAGTGAAGGATACGAATTTCATGCCAGCCTGATGATCCCTGATACGCGTTCTGTTTCATTTTAGCGGACTCTTTTTCAAAATTTGATTTGCGATAGGATCGGTCAATCCTGTATGATTATTGGCCGACGCTAAAATCTTTTTGTAGTCATTATCAGATCCATCCCCGGGTGCGTTACATCGCCAGTTTCCTCGGCTGTTATAAAAAAGCGAACGGGCTTAAATGGAGTGGTGGCGGTCAAAGAGCCTTTTTTTACGCTGGATAATATGGTGGTGCCGATATTGATCTGGCCTAAATTCCTGACTCCATTGCGTTCTGTCTCCATCCACACCACATAGAGTTCCATTGGCGGTGTGAGCTTATCTGGTTCCGCCAGATTTTTCACGCTGATATTAATTGCGTAATTCTTATTCTTGTCTTTCTTGATTTTCACCCGGCCCTCGGCGCCAGGCACTACCCTGGAACTGTCAAATGCTATTTTTTTTGAACAGGAGTCAAAAGAAATAATGATGAGGAAGCCAGAAAGAGCAGCGATGAGCCATCTTGACACGGAATTGAGCTTTATTGCTTTCATGTTTTTGAGTTTAAAAATTGATGGTAAATAATATAATGAATATAAGCGCCCATACTACCTGGGTCTATGATTTTTCTTCAATTACCCGCACATTGCATTCTTGCAGCCTTCCGAACAGAATGGCTTCACTTTTGAAGGGGCGCCATTCATAAAGAAGCAATTCCGCGGGGCGCCAGAGCGCTACCCAGCCGATTATGATTAGGGATTCCCGAATGGTAATCTCCAGTCTGCCTTTCGGCAAAATTTGGCTGCCAATTTGCGTCAATACCAGTATTAAACCTACAAAGCCAATTCCTATCACAAGGCTACTCCAGCCAAGTTTCACCGCATCCTTCAATTGTTTCTCCGACTTTTTGCGACGATTCGCGAAATGTTGGCAAATAGCATCTGTTATTTCTGCGCCCCTTGCAAATTCTGACTCAGGTACCAATACCTTCAAATTTATTGGCTCATGTGGGGGCAGGGCCACGGCTTCTTCAATGATGAATCTTTCGGTTTCCTCATTCAGCTTGCGTCTGAAATAAGCCGGTGCCTTTGGATCAATAAGCATCTGGTCAACATTTTGTACGCGAATTGTTATTTCGTTTGAATAATTCAAGCTTCCTGTTTATAGGGTTTAATAAATTTCCAAATTCTGATCTCCAAGCGAGCGATCTGCATTTTGGCGGGTCTGCCCAATGCGGATAATGGTTTCTGCATGGATATTGCACTTTGAATAATGAGAGGATATTGGGAATAGTGCAGGAAGCCGCTTTTTGACTTTAGTACCTCACCCGGGGCCTCATTTAATAATGAAGGAAAGCGGATGGAAATTTTTTTCAAAAAACAAATGGCTTCAAGGCAAAATTCAACTGCTGACCTGGTTTTGGATGCCATCCTCATGCGCAGCATTTACGGAAGGGCCCAATTCCTTTCTCAGCTCGGGGGCTACCCAGGCTCCAAATAATTCAATGGAATGCATTACTTTCTTATGCGGCATATCACCCACACTCATCTGCGCCAGGAAACGGGTATTGCCAAACAATTCATGTTCATACATGATCTTATCAATCACTTCCTGCGGACTACCCACAACCAATGCGCCTTTTGGAGATCGTGAATAGTCAAATTGCTGACGGCTCAGCGGTGGCCAACCCCTTTCCCTGCCGATGCGGTTCATCATGGCAGCATAAGACGGATAAAACTCATCCCCTGCCCGTTGCGAATCATCTGCCAGATACACATGAGAATTGATTCCCAGTTGGAGTTTTGCCATGTCCTGCCCCGCCTCCTGTGCCGTTTTGCGATAGAGTTCTACGAAGGGAACAAACTGCTCCGGAGTTCCGCCAATAATGGCCAGGGCCAGTGGTAAACCAAGTGTGGCAGCCCTCATGGCTGATGAAGGAGTTCCACCCGCTGCCAGCCAGATTGGAATTGATGCCTGGTAGGGGCGGGGATAAACACCCAGATTCTCAATAGGGGCACGATGCTTTCCTTTCCATGAAACTATTTCATGCTTATTGAGATTCAAAAGCAGGTCCAATTTTTCCCTGAATAGAGTATCATAGTCTTCCAGGTCATAGCCGAACAATGGAAAGGATTCAATAAATGATCCTCTGCCCGCCATGATTTCCGCGCGTCCATCTGAAAGCTGATCCACCGTTGCAAAATCCTGGAAAATGCGAACCGGATCATCCGAACTCAGAACAGTGACCGCACTGGTGAGCTTTATTTTCCTGGTGATTGCCGCCGCCGCCCCCAGTATGATTGCAGGTGATGACACTGCATAATCTGGCCGATGATGTTCACCCACTCCAAAAACATCCAGGCCCAAATCGTCGGCCAGTTTTATTTCCTCCATTAGCTCTTTAATGCGCTGATGGGTATTCATTGCCTTGCCTGAACCAGGTTGAGGTCTCACATCAACAAAAGTATATAAGCCTAATTCCATCTCTAATAATTGTTATGCTTTTATCTGATTGTATTTCTATTGCTGTTTTATAAACAATTTAGTTGTTCCCCGGATCATACACGAGTCTTGTGAAATTCAATGGAAAGCAGGTACTCCTATTTATTTCCCTAATCCCATTTGGCTCATATAAGTCTGGTTATCCCGGAACAATGATTCTTCAATCATCGAACCATTTTTCCAATGGCCGACTGTGCACAAAGGGATCTTGAATGATTTTCCCGTTGGCTGAATAAATTTTCCACCTCCGGCAGGCATGGGTTTGGTGAAACCGCCTTCCATTACGCCTGTAACGCAGGTCCATTCCCCGTTGCCATTTCCAAAACGGATGGGATGAATTTTTATCCTGGTGTCTGGCGCATACATAAACATGGCCTTCATGTCTTCGATATGTTTGTGAAGCCCGTTGGTATGGCGCCCGTTGGGCCAGTTTACCACAATATCCTGAGCATGGCTTTCATGAAACCTTACCCATTCCTGGCCGCTGAATATTACAAAATCAAGTGTATCAAATGTGGTAAGATTTTTTTCTGGCTTGGCGGCGCCGTCAGATATGGTTTTCAGTACATTTTGCATGGAGTCAATTTTAGCCTGCATTTCAGTAAAGTTGCCACTGGTGTTTCCAGAACAGCCTGCGAACGCAAGCATCAATGCTGAGTTAAAGAATGCGGCAATGGATTTGGATGAGTTGATGATCACCTTTTTCATTGCATGAATATTTAGTTTTGATGGATATAAAGAATTTCTGAAAATCGGTTGAATGAAATCATTGAGCCAGATACCCGCCATCAACATTGTAATAGGCACCGGTAACAAAGGAGGCTTTATCTGAATTGAGCCACAGGGCCAGCTCCGCCACTTCTTCGGAGCTACCCAGCCTTCCCATTGGATGAAGGCCCGCCAAGGCTTTCATGGTGGCGTCGTCGAGTGAATTGGTAAGCAGGGGGGTGACAATATATCCTGGCCCAATTGAATTGACCCGGATCTTCTGGTCGGCGTATTCAAGCGCGGCCGCTTCCGTGAGCCCAATTACACCATGCTTGGCGGCTACATAGGCCGGAGATCCCCTGGTTCCAACTCTGCCTAAAATGGAAGCGATATTTACAATGCTGCCTCCTCCTGAAGAAAGCATGGCCTGGATTTGATAACGAAGGCCATAAAAAACTCCAGACAGGTTGATTGAAATGACTTTATCCCAGCCATCAATAGGGTATTCACCCAGGTATTTTATTGGTCCCCCAATGCCTGCATTATTGACCGCAATATGTAGTCCTCCAAAAGTCTTCACTGCGTGGTCAACCGTGTTCTTGCTGTCATCCGGTTTTGAAGTATCGGCCTTCACAAAAAATGCTTCACCACCCTTTGCTTTTATTTGAGCAACGGTTTCATTGCCGCCTTTTTCATCAACATCCGAAATAACCAGCTTTGCACCTTCAAACGCGTAGAGCTTTGCTATGGCCCTTCCAATACCGGAACCGCCTCCGGTTACAATGGCTGTCTTATTTTCCAGCGTTTTCATGATTTCATTTTTTGACTATGAATTTTCTAATCTTTCTTTTCATTGTAAAAGATTTCGAGTGCTCCTGACGGACATTTCTTTACCTGGCGATCAATTCTTTCGGAGCTGGCGCCTTCCGGATTAATCCATTTCCTCACTTTTGGATCAAATACTTCCGGAAGCTGGGTCCAGCACCTTGTTGAATGCTGACAGAACTCGGGCTTCCATACCACGGTGATCTCATCATTTGCATAATGTATATTCTTTGTATCACCATCCCTGAATACAAAAGTCCTTGTCTTAACATCACCCTCAAGCAACTTGGTTATAGCACAATTTGTGGCTATTTCCAATAAGTGAACTTTTTGCTCCTCCGAAACAGGGCTAAGGAATAAAATATCGCAGTCAATGATGGTTGTGGTATTTCCCTCTTTTGTTTCCTGGTATAAATTTGTATTTACGGCGATGGAAGGTATGTGCCAGCCCTCATGGTCAATATACATTCTCAGTGTTACCAGGGCGCAGGAAGCAACGGCTGAAAGCAAGAGGGTAAAGGGGTCGGGGCCTTTATCGGCACCTCCCTCAATTGGGGGTTCATCGCATATGAAATTTCCGTTACGCCACTCAATGGAGCACTGATATCTCCCCACGCCGATTTCGCCATGTACCGGTTTATCCAATTTGTATTGCATAGATATATTTTAGGCATTTACCCCTTAATAATGCTATGTGCAAGACCT
>CALFNL010000191.1 GCA_937902875.1 uncultured Bacteroidota bacterium
GTCCCAGCGCATGAGGACATGTTATGACCATCACGGATACCATGCGTTCCAAGGCATATACAAAGGGAAAACCCATCGCCAGCCATATGGCCAGTGTTCCAAGGCCCACGATAAGTGCAATATAGGTAAGCCATTTCGCGGCCCGGTCGGAAAGGCTTTGCATTTTGGATTTCGACTTTTGCGCTTCTTCCACCAGCGCCACAACTTTGCTGAGGTAACTTTCCTTTCCGGTATGCTCCACTTTTATTTTCAATGCTCCATTGCCATTGACCGAACCCCCGATCACTCTGTTTTCTACCTCTTTTTTTACGGGTTTGGATTCGCCGGTGAGCATGGACTCATTCAAATAACTGCTGCCTTCTACAATGATGCCATCGGCCGCCACTTTTTCGCCCGGTTTGATCAGGATAATATCGTTCTTCTGCAATGATTCGAGTTTCACATCCTCCACCTGCCCATTTGATTTAACTCTATGCGCCTCGGCCGGCATCATACCTACCAATAACTGCAAGGCTTTTGAAGCGCCCAATACCGATTTCATTTCGAGCCAGTGGCCCAGGAGCATGATCACTATCAGCGTGGCGAGCTCCCAAAAAAAATCCATTCCCGGCAAACCGAAAACCGTTGCCGCGCTATAAAAATAGGCTACGGTAATGGCCATCGAGATCAGCGTCATCATACCTGGAGAGCGGGACCTGATTTCTTCTGCAAAACCTTTTAAAAATGGCCATCCGCCCCAGAAATACACGATTGTGGAAAGAAACAATAGGATATATTCATTGCCGGGTAATAATATTTTGAAACCAAAAAATTTCTGGATCATGGGCGAAAAAACGAGTATGGGTATTGTTAGTAACAAGCATACCCAAAACCTCCTCCTAAAATCCCCGATCATCATTTTATGATGGTCATGTGTGGCCGCTCCCATGGGCACAGCACCATGTTCCATTTTTGAGTGATCCATTTTGGAGTGATCTGCTTTCGAATCTTCCTTAGTATCATGATCCATTGAGCCTTGGTCCATTGCGCCATGATCCATTTTTGAATGATCAGGCTCACCATGAGGCATATTTGAATGATCCATCTTGCCATGTTCCATGTTCTCATGATGATGAGATTCCGATGAAGGTTCGTTTTTGTTGTTCATATTGATGGATTTAGTCCTGTTTGAATTTACTCAAAAAATAATTGGTGAACCTGTTTACACCGGTTCAGGCGCTAATTCCCATATAATTTCCCGTTCACATTTTCATTCCTTCCATTGGGTTGGCACCCTGTTTAAAAATGTATTCGCTGTTGAGCAGATAGGCGCCACTGACTACAACAATATCCCCAGGGTTCAAGCCTGATTTAATTTCTACGCGATCTTTATCTTCCCTGCCCGTTTCCACCATTATATTTTTGAATCGCTTATTGCCTGTCTGTATCCACACCGAGGTTCCGCGGCCATCTCTTATTACAGCATCAACAGGCAAAGCCAGTGTATTGTTTGGCTGGCTCTTGATTACTACATAAGCAGGCATTCCGGGCTTCAACCGCCCACCGCCATTCGGAACGCTAACCCTTATTAAGTTGATCCGGGTGTCAACACTTATTTCAGGACTTACGAATTCTATCCTGCCTTTGAATTCAATGCCGGGCACATCGGGGAATCGAATAAGAGCTTGTCCATTCATATCTATTGCGGAAAGTTGTGAAGAATAGACCTGTGCTTCTGCCCACAAATTGGAAAGATCCGCGAGGCGAAGCACATTGCCGCCTTCGGCGATATAATCCCCCTCTTTTATATCCAATGAGGTGATATATCCTGCCGCATTGCTATAGAATGGCGTTAGTGACCCTGCATTTTTATTTCTGGCCAATTCGTTGATCTGTGCCTGGCTCATGCCCCAAAGCAACAACTTGTTTTCCGCGCCCTGAACCAATTGGGAAAAATCAATGAGGGAATTGCCCAATTCTTTTTTCTTTTCGAGGGCCAGCAGGTATTCCTGCTTAGCATTGTTGAGTTCTTCGCTGTACAAATCAAAAAGCCTGGCGCCCTTGCTTACATATTCACCGATACTCTTAAAAAACAATTTATCAATCCGCCCGGCCACCCTGGAGCTTATGGCATTTATTTTTTGCTGGTCGAAATTTAACGTAGCATTTAATAACACCTGGTCCCCGATTGAGGCGGAGCGTATCGTGTCTGTATGAATATTGCCCAATTGCATTTGCTGGGCGCTCAATTCAATCTCATCCGCATGCTGATTATTGCTTTTCCTTGCCGGCGTAAGTTCCATTTTGCAAATAGGGCATTTGCCTGGTTTATTCTCCCTCACCTGCGGATCCATCGAGCAGGTATAATACAGATCAGGGTCGGCAGGAGCCGTGGCCTTTTTGTTATTGCAGCCCTGCATCAAAATAGCGGTTATAGCTAATAGTAAGAAAAATCGCATGACTATTCCTTTAATTTTATGAATGATTCGCTATCCATTAAAAATTGCGCATTGGCAGCAACCGTATCCTGTGCACTCAGGCCATCAAGGATCTGGATCCTGCCATTGAATTTAATGCCTGTCTCAACTTTATGCGCTCCGAATATGGCCCCGGATTTTTTGAATACCAGTTTATTAATCCCCAAAGAAATTACAGCGTCCTCAGGCAGCCAGTTAGCCGGTCCGGTATTATACATTATGCTGGCCTTCACCTGGCTTCCTACCGGAAGATTCATGGAATTGCTTTCCAGGTATGCCCTCACGGTCAAAGTTTTACTTCCTTCGCGATAAAAGGGTTCAATGAAGTTTATTTTTGCATTGAGAATTTTATTGGGCAGGGCCTCGGCTTTAATTAAAACCGAACTGCCTGGTTTCACCTGGTTTTGAGCACCGGCATAAATATTCAGAACGGCCCAGAGCTTATGGGGGTTTAAAACAGATAACAGGGCTTGCCCTTTTTGAACGTACATGCCTTCCTTCAAGGCAAGTTCTCTGGTTAAGATTGATTCACCGGGTAGCGCTGTCATTGCCGGAGTCATGTTCAGGGCATCATGAATATGCCCATTTGAATTGCTGTAAATGGAAACTGCCAGGGCGGCCTTTTGTAACTGGATGACCTGCTGCAATTGGGTTCCACTCATACCCAGCAATGATAATTTTTCACGGGCTGCATTTATCATTGAACTATTGCCGGGGTCATTCCTGAGGAGAAATAACAGGTCCTGCTGAGCGGTAAGAAGCTCAGGGCTGTAAATCTCCATTAGCTTTTGCCCTTTCTTAATATCCTGGAAAGTGTACCTGACATATAGTTTTTCAATACGTCCACTAACCCTTGCCGATATAACAGCGGCCTCGCGGGTATCATATTGAATAGTACCCAAAGCTTCAATTTCCATCGGCTCGCTTTTTTGCTCCATTTGCACAAGGGGAATGGTAGATATAACATAGCTATTGGTAGGCTTCAGGAGCGTATTTAGGCTGATGTCTGCAATTGGTTTTTCTTCACTGCTGAAGGCAACCAGGTCCATGCCGCAAATGGGACAGGTGCCTGGCTCATCCCTCACAATCTCATGGTGCATGGGGCAATGATATAATTGCGCGCCCGCCATCATTGGCGCCACATCTTTTGCGGGTTTGCTATTGCAACCACAAGCAAGAAACACTAAGGCCAATCCTGTGATCCAGACCCAGATTGATATATTTTTTTGTGCCTTCATGGATAGTGTTATTTTATTTCGATGATTCTTTCAAGTTCAGTTTGCATCACCAACAATTCCTGCAATTGCTGGAGCCATTCCAACTGCGTCATGTTAAGTGTTTCCCAGGCATCAAAGAGTGAAAACAGTTCTTCCGTATTCTGCTCATATGCCAATTGCATGGTTTGGAAATTCTTTTGAAGCGCGGGTATGATATTCTCTTCAAAGAGTTTAAGCTGCTTTTTCTTGGATTCAATATCATTTTGCAATGCGGATGCCTGGCCGGTAGCTTCATTGACTATCATTTGCTTTTGCTCCTCCAATGAAGCCGCTTTCCAACGCATGCTTTCCACATTGGCTTTCGTATTCCTGGATGACCATTTTGCCATTGGGATCCTCACCATGCCCATCAATGAGTATTGCATGGGCAGGCCGCCAAAACCAAACATGTGTTCATACCTAAGCCCAAACTCTGGTTTTAGTTTTGCCTGTTCTGCAATTTGTTGCAGGGCATTAACTCGTATCTCCTGGTCAATGGCCCTGATATCACTCCTTACGCCATAAATTGCCGCCGAATCAAATACTGCATTTGAATAATCTCTGACGGTATAGAGGGTGTCAATATCAAATTCCAGCAGTTTGTCGCGGTTCATCAGCATATTGAGCCGGATGCGCCGCTGCTTCATATCATTTTCCAGCATGATTCGCATCTTCATGATATTTCCCAATGCCGCCTGCACCTTGTAGTAGGCGTTTATCTTACCCAGGCCGTTTCTGTAGCGTATCCCGGCGCTTTGGATCATGAAGTGGAGAAGCTTATCATCGAGGTCGAGGATCGCCAGCTTCTTCTTGATGATTATCCATTCGTAATAATTCTTCTTGGCCTCCGCGATCAGATTGTTGAAGGCCGCTTTTTTCCTTTCCACATCCGCGGAGGAAACAGACTCCAGGTATTTTTCATCGGCATCCGATTTCCTTTTATTTGGGAACATCTGCTGAAAATAAACCTGGTATTGTCCCATCCCAAAAGATCCATCATCCCCTTTCTTCCAGTATTTGGGACTATAAGGAACCATCCATAAACCCGTTCCTATTTCGGGAGGCATCCAATTCCGGGCTCCCTTGGCGGCTTCGTTTGATGCTCTTATCTCCGCGTCGTAGATTCTTAGTTCCGGATTGACCCTTTGAATTTCGTTCAGGATACTGTCAAGGCTGAGGAATGTTTGCGAATTTGCCGCAAATAAGCTGCAGGCCATTGAAATTGCCAATATGATTTTCTTTTTCATGATCTTAATGTTTTGTGTCCATTACCTGCAGCTTGCCGAATTTTCTCAATTCATATTCCTTAGTCAGCAAAAAAATAAGAGGTGTTACCAGGAGGATATGCGTGGCAGACGTTAGCACACCGCCAATCATGGGCAATATGATGGGTTTCATCACTTCGCTGCCCACTCCGCTGCTCCATAGTATGGGAATCAGGGCAAAGATTGATACAGATACCGTCATTAATTTGGGCCTTAGTCTTTTGGTTGCGCCCGCAATCACATATTCCTTCAGATCCGCCCTCGTGATTGTTTCCCGCGAATTCCCCTTCAGCTCTACCAGCTGTTGCATGGCGTCATTCAGATAAATCACCATTACAATGCCCGTTTCCACCGCGAGTCCAAACAATGCAATAAAGCCCACGGCTACAGCAACCGAAAGGTTCACTCCCCAGAAGTACACCATATAGGCCCCTCCTATTAGTGCGAATGGTATTGAAATGAGGCTGAGCAATGCTTCCCTTGCGGAACCAAAAGCGAAATACATGGAACAGAAAATAATAAGCAGCACAACAGGCAGGATCAGTTTCAGGGTGCGTTCACTTCGGATCAGATTTTCGTATTGGCCACTCCATTCCAGGAAATATCCTTTGGGCAATTGCGGAAGATTTTTGTCAACTTTTTGCTGCACCTCCCTGACAGTGCTACCCAAATCTCTTTCCCGCACATTAAATAATACCGTTCCCCGCAAAAGCGCATTTTCCGAATTGATCATCGGAGGCCCTTCCGTAATTCTTATGTCTGCTACCGCATCGAGGGGAATGGGGCCGAATTTCATCGTCTGCACCTGCAGGGTCTTTAGCGCGCCGAGGCTGTTGCGAAAATCCTGTCCAAAACGCGCGTTTACAGAAAATCGCTGGCGCCCTTCAATGGTTGTAGTAAGCTGCATACCACCCAACGCGGTTTCAACCACGGCATTCACATCGTCAACGCTTAAACCATACCTGCCAATTTCATCCCGCCTGATATCGATGTCAATGTATTTGGCTCCGGTTATGGGCTCGGCATAAAGATCCTTTACTCCTTCAATGCCTTCCAGCTCTTTCCTGATGGTTTGTTCAATCTGGTTGATGCTGTCTAAATTCTGTCCATAAACTTTCACGCCAACATCGGTGCGTATGCCTGTTGACAGCATGTTAATGCGGTTGATGATCGGCTGCGTCCATCCATTGGTAACCCCCGGTATTTGCAGTTTGGAATTGAGTTCACTGATGATACCCTGTTTGGTCATTCCTTTACGCCATTCCGTTTTAGGCTTGAGCATGATAATGGATTCAATCATGCTGATAGGAGAGTTATCGGTAGCGGTATTGGCCCTGCCGGCTTTACCCAGTACATTCTCCACCTCCGGCACAGATTTGATAATTTTATCCTGCACCTGCAAAATTCTTTTTACTTCGGCATTGGAAACATCGGGCAATGTTACCGGCATGAACAAAATAGATCCTTCATCCAGGGGAGGCATGAATTCCCTGCCCAGACTCATTAACAAGGGGATGCTTATAAGCAACGCTATCAGATTTATACCGATCGTTGTCTTCCGCCAGTTCAGGCAGGCCCTGATAAGGGGTTCATATATCCGTTCGAGAAAACGATTAACAGGATTGGCATTGTTTGGCTTGAACCGGCCTCTCATAAAAAAAGAAATCAGTACCGGGGCCAGCGTTATCACCAGGATCGCGTCCACTATCATGATGAAGGTCTTGGTATAGGCCAATGGGCCAAAGAGTTTCCCTTCCTGACCCGTGAGCAAAAAAACCGGCAGGAATGAGGTGATGATTATGATGGTGGAAAAAAATACGCCCCGGGAAACCTGCTTGCAGGAACGCTCGATGATGCTCATGCGCAAATCTTCGGGTATCCTTGAATAATTTCTTTTGAAAATATTTTTCATTTCTGAGGTTTAAGGTTTGCCGGATTGTTTTGCCATTCCGAAAGATTCCGGTATGCATTTTCAGACATGATTATCCCATTGTCTACGATTACACCAATGGCCAGTGCGATGCCGGTCAATGACATGATATTGGAGGATACGCCAAAAGCGTTCAATAAAATGAAACTGATGGCGATGGTTATGGGTATTTGTATGATGATACTCAGTGCGCTTCTCCAATGAAAAAGGAAGATGATCACAATGATGCATACCACGGCAATTTCTTCGAGGAGTTTATGTTTAATATTATCTGTGGAAGCTTCAATTAATTCACTTCGGTCGTAAGCCACTTTAAAACTCACGCCTTTGGGCAGACCTTTTTGCACTTCTCCCATTTTTTTCTTTATGGCGCCGATAACCCTGTCAGCGTTCTCACCGTATCGCATCACCACGATTCCCCCCACTCTTTCGCCCAGGCCATTCTCGTCAAAAATGCCAAGGCGCAGGTCGCCTCCCATTTGCACCGAGGCGATGTCTTGCACGCGTACAGGAATGCCGTCATAGTTGCCTACCGCTATGCTTTCCAGGTCTTCCCTGCTTTTCACATAACCTAATCCACGAATGATATAAGCCATATCACTCATTTCGAATTTCCTTCCGCCCACATCATTGTTATTGGCCCTCACCTTATTCACAAGATCCATTAAGGAAATATTGTAATACTGCAATTTTATGGGGTCCACTACTAACTGGTATTGCTTTTCGAATCCACCAAAGGAAGCCACTTCGGCCACACCCGGCACGGTTTGCAAAGCCAGCTTCACATACCAGTCTTGCAGGGCCCGCTGTTCACCCAGGTCCATATCCTTTGCATCAATCGTGTACCAGAAAACATGGCCTACCCCCGTGCCATCGGGACCGAGAGAAGGCGTAACCCCCTGAGGCAATAATCGCCGGGCATAGTTCAATCGCTCCAGCACCCTGGTTCGCGCCCAATACACATCGGCATTGTCTTCAAAAATTACATATACAAAGCTCATCCCAAACATGGACGAGCCCCTGATGGTCTTTACTTTTGGTATTCCCTGCAGGTTGCTCACGAGAGGATAGGTTATTTGGTCTTCAATTACCTGAGGGCTTCTCCCCATCCATTCCGTGAATACGATCACCTGGTTCTCCGAAAGATCCGGTATTGCATCTATGGGATTTTGATTTATGGCATAAATGCCCCAGGCAAGCATGCCGCCTGCCATCAGCACTACGATCAGTCTGTTGCGTAAGGCCAGTTCGATTATCTTCTGAACCATGGGTTTAGTTGAATTGATAAAAAGGAAAAATCAGTTTTTGATTTTCCGGATTCATTTGCTTTTCATTTTTCGATTCATTTACCTGCTATTTTCTTCTTTGCCCTGGTTGAATCCATCTTGTTCATGGGCATTTTGTGCATGGATGTATCCATTTTATGCATTTTATTCATGGGCATTCTGTGCATAGATGAGTCCATATTCTGACCCCGCATCTTATTCATCGGCATCTTATGCATGGAGGAATCTCTGTGATGGTATCCGGCTTTTTTCTGTACCAGTTCCATTCCGCATTTAGGGCATTTGCCCGGCTTATCGCTTAGCACTTCGGGATGCATGGTGCAGGTATATTGCTTCTTAATGGTTGAATCTGAGCCGTGGCGTTGCATCTTGCCCTTTTGGTCCTGCGAAAACCCTGAATAGGTTATTGAGACCGCTACGATCAAAACAAGTAGCTTTTTCATAAATTTATTTTTTTGGATGAATGAATGTATTTGAAGGATCCTGTCACTTTTTTTATGCCGCTGCGTATTTCCCAACCGTTTTCAAACCGAGTCGGATACCTGAAAAAAGTTTACATGAAAAGTTTACATGAATCGAGAAAAGGATCTGCTAACGGAAGGTCAGTCAGCAATATCGCCCAATAGAATATTGGGCACACATGTGAGGGTAGAATGATCAAATAAGGAAAACGCAGTTGAAGATATAGATGGTTCTGCCAGGAGCCAGAGGCGGCCCATTTGTGTAATTGGCAAAACGGAGCGCCTGATTTGAGAATAACGCGAAGTCAGGAGCCGGAAAATGGGAATCAGATTCAATGGCAAATTTAGCAGGGTGGTTGATGCCTTCGGCGGCAATATGGGTGTCTTTAACCTTAAAGAATTGATACTTATTCTCGCAGCAACCAGGTTTCTTAGCCCCTTTGCCGCAATGATCCCTGCTATCCTGTGTGGTGATGGCTATGTTGACGGATTTGAGCTTCCCGCAGCAATAAAATTGCTTTATTCCAACCCCCCAGGAGGCGAGGCTGTAAATCATCAGCAATAATATCGTCAACAATTTTTTCATGCAAAGAATAATCTAAAATAGCCTGATAAAGCCTCAGGCCTGAATTCTGCAAAACAAAACTACAAATTAAGTTCAAGCTGCAGGTATATAATTCCGGTTTTAACTTACAAGATAATTGGTAACCCGGGCCAATCCAAAGCCGCAAATTATTGTTAATGCTACCTTAACGAGGCCCATTAAAAGAACCTGGTTAAGATCAGGCTCTCATTGCCCGGGGCTGGCGGCTCAGGCCTTATTCAGGTCCTGGATCCTGGCTCTTTCGCCAACTATCCAAACAATATCACCCCATTCAAAAATGGTCGCCGAATCAGGGTTCAGTATCCGCTCTTCATTTCTCTCGATACCAACTACGAGTCCATTGGTGCGTTCCCTGATGCCCGAACTTCGTATAGAGAGTCCTTTGAGTTTATTGTGTTCGTTCACTACTATTTTCTGAACAATAATATCTTCAATATTTTGATCTGTGGCGCGGATATCTTCATGCTTGTCAAATACCGGCTTAAACACCTGCATCTGTTCATCCGTAACAATAATTCCAACATGGTCAAAGGGCAGGAGGCGGTCATGTCTTCCAGGTGCGTAAATCAATTTATCACCCCTCTTGATATAAGCAATATTGACACCATATTTTTCCCTCCAGGCCAGTTCAGCAAGAGGCTTACCTATGAAATCGGCCTGCTGGCTCACTTCAAGATCCACTATATGGGCATCCCAGGGCGAGAGCTCCGATTGAGGACTGAACTGCTTTCTAAGACTATTTCCAGACCTGACCTCTCTTTCTTCCTCGGCAATTTCACGCTCGTTCAGGTTAGTCAGGAACCTTCCTTCAAGGCGCTGGTAGAACCTTTGTATTCTTTTCGAAAATAGTACCAGCACAATCACAATAATGGGCACGGCTGCCAATATTGCCACCGTGGTTGAAAACAGGCGGCTCACCCAGATCACGATCAGCAACAAACCCAATACATTCCTCGCAATTTCCAATATTAATAACGGGCCCCGGCTGTATTTCTTATCCAGCCAGAGCGTCTTATAGGCCATATTATCAGGTTTTTTGGCCATGAAGGCCCATAAAAACGGCGCCCCGGCACCCAGGGAAATCAAAAAGCCAATGATGCTGCGAATGGTACTGTTTTCAATATGCCTCGCCAAAAAAGGCTGGAGGAAATTCAGGGAAAGCAATATCAGCGCCAGAAGCACGATGCCATTTACGAGGGCTATATTCATATAAGCCTTCAACACGAGTTTCCAATTGCTTTCGGCCTGTATATTCTGAGTGCTGGAAGAATAACTATTTAAGGCATTTACCCATTTCGGCGGGAAAATTCTTATTAGAAATTCATAAAAAGGTTCGGAGAACTTGATCATATAAGGAGTAGTGAACGTGGTGATGGCCGAGGCCCCTACCGCTACCGGGAAAAGAAAATTGCTGATCACTCCCAGGTTGAGGCCCAGCGTGGCAACGATGAATGCAAATTCACCAATCTGGGCCATGCTCATACCTACCTGAACCGATTGTTTCAGAGGCTGACCCGAGAGCAGGGCGCCGATTGTGGTACTGAAGAATTTTCCAAACAGAGTCAGCAGGGTCACCCATAACACCGGCCATTTATATTCCAATATAGTAGCCGGGTCAATCATCATTCCCACGGAAATGAAAAATACGGCTCCAAAAAGATCCTTGACTGATTTGATTACGTGCTCCACTCTTTCGGCGGATGTGGTCTCGGCAAAAATGGATCCCATGATAAAGGCTCCCAATTCGGCCGAGAAACCAACTTCAGTAGCTATAATCACCATTCCCAGGCAAAGCCCAATAGATAGTATCAGAAGGGTTTCATCATTTAATAATTTCCTCGCCCTCTTTAAGAATGTTGGCAGAATGAAAATTCCTGCAATGAACCAGAGCGCCAAAAAAAATAAGATCTTCAGAACCGTCATCAGCAATTCACTGCCTTCAAACCTCTGTTTAACAGCCATGGTGGAAAGCAATACCATCAGCAGAATTACTACAATATCTTCCACTACCAGCACGCCAAATACAATCCTTGCGTATTGTTTTGTCTTTATCCCCAGTTCATCAAAGGCGCGAATAATAATTGTTGTGGACGAACTCGCCAGCATACCACCGAGAAATAAGCTGTCCATGGTTGACCATCCCATCCATTTACCGGCGAAATAGCCGGCAACCACTATGAAAATGATCTCTACAAATGCAGTAACGGAAGCGGAGCCTCCTACACGCATCAATTTCTTGAAACTGAATTCAAGGCCGAGGCTGAACAAGAGGAATATTACGCCGATGTCGGCCAATGTCTTAACATTTTCTGTATCAACCACCGATGGCGTAAGAGAAAAATTAGGCCCTACCAGAAAGCCGGCAATTATATAACCCAACACCAACGGCTGCCTGATTCTCCTGAACAGAAGCGTGGTGATGGCGCCAACAATCAGAATCAGCGCCAGGTCTTCAATTAATTTTGGCAGGTGGCCCATCCATCCATGTTTATTAAGTGCTGCTGGTCAATCCATCCGCTTTTTGAATTTCTGCTGAAGAAACTGGTCCGGCGCTTTGATAGTGATGACTATCGTATTTTTGCATTCCGGGTCAACAAAAAAATAATCTGAACGGATTTTATAATTCCTAATGCAATGGGGATTCCGGCATTTCTTCGTCGTGAATAAATTGCCATAGAATAAATCCCCCTGTGAAGATCGCAAAAATTCAAAAATAAAATGGAAATGCCTTTCACAAACGAATTGGATTCCGGCTCTTACCGCAATTATCCGCGAATTACCGGGCTCTTTTTCAGAATCGACGCGGGAGGGAATCGCCGCAATTGCATTTCATTTAGGAATTGATAATCGCGGGGATCCGCCAACAGTGAAAAGCGAATAAGTTTGTTTAATGAAAATGACTTACATTCTCACAATTAAAAAATTCAATCATGATTAAGGATCCATACAAGGTTAAGAAATCGTTGCTCACAAAAAAGGGGCCGTTCACCTTCTATAGCCTCGCAGAACTTGAAAAGCAGGGGCGCAGCATCAGCAAACTGCCATTTTCAATTCGGATATTGCTGGAAAACGCGCTTC
>CALFNL010000192.1 GCA_937902875.1 uncultured Bacteroidota bacterium
GAAAGTTTCGCCGGCCTTGCTCGAGTCGTAAAACCATGAATTTCCTACATTTTCGATGGAATAGAGAAATCCAACTTTGAGAAGGGAATTATCATTGTTGGGCACTAATTTGTCGATGACCAGCTTATGCGCCGTGTCTGGTATTTCACTAATTTTCATTGGGCTGAGAACCGAGTCCCAAAGAACCTTATTTGCCGAAGTCTGTATAGTTAATGTAAATGTAATTTTATCGCTATTGCCTGTGAAATCATTGTCGGTATAGAGCCGAAATTGAATCTTTCTGGGTGGTCCCGGATTATTGGGTGCCTGGTATCCGTCTTGTTTATTGCAGGAGCCTCCTATCAGAATTGTTCCAACAGAAAAAATTATCATGATCGGTAAGAGTCTCATTTGTATATTTTGAGGGCAAAACGCACTAAAATTGGGCCGGGTTGCTTTCTTTTTTCATTTTTTCTGTTAAAGTATTAATGGCATTTTCATAATGGATGACACCAGGGCGCATCATTGCACCATTTGGAAAATGCAGACTCCGGCCAAGTAATGAGGACGCTTGTGTAATGATTAGTAATCATGCGATTGCTTCCTTTGTTTTATTTGTTTGCCGATAAACATGCGTGATTGTGCCGGATGGAAATGTAGTGGTGCTAATCAGTGTCAGACTTGCGTATCATTTCCCTGTTGTTTTCCATCGTTCCAATTTGGGAATGCCCCTGGTGAACAATCCCGTCATAAAACCTGGAAAGCCGAACTCTTTCAATTTTGATTTTACCAAAACCTTCATTTCCTCAGCCGTTATATCCGGAGCCGTAAACTTCCCTTTCTCGTAGCATTTTGAACAATACATACTGCTCTTGGTACCGTCAGCATTTGTGCCACCGCCTTTTTCGTCTTTTTTCAGAGGCATTCCGCAACTCTGGCAATTTTTATAAGTCTGGAGTTCCATATAAATGTGTTGTTAGTTTCCCAATTTTTTTTGACCTCGCCCTTTAGGAATGTCATTACCTGGTGTGGAAAGGGAGTATTGGATCTTCTTTGGAAAGCTTGTCCCAGCCTGATTTCTGAGTTGAAATTAAGAACTTTTGCCGGATTTTTTGCAGGCTCGGTATAATCCAATATTATTGACGCGCTTTTTCATTTTTTGTCTCCTGTTTATATTCATTGATCTGTCTCAGGAGTTCCATTGATCTTATAACCGGATTCCATTCTTTGCCATGAAAAATAAGACGGAACCAGTTTTTATCCCGATTCTCATATTTAATATTAAAGAATAACCAGATGGCAAGGCAGGTACCTGACGCTGTTACAATGACTTGAAGAATGTACAGCCAGACATTTCCATTTTCCAGCATGGTTCGGTTCAGATAAAAAGTGGTCCAGACAGGAATTTGCAAAAATAACACACGGGTAACCCAGAGAGTCGATGATTTCAAGCGGGCTAGTTTTTCCTGTGTTGCCAATATCTGTTCACTGATATCTGCCTGATGAATTAGAATTAACTGGTAGAGATAGATTATAATGGCCAATTTGGTAAGTAAGACCTGAATGATTGCCGAAATCAAAAAAAACGGACTGGCTATTGGAAATAGGTTGACGATCAAAATATCAACAAATCCTACCCATATCATTCCAACTAAAATGGTGAAGATCTTCAGGGGTTTCATGGATGCCAGGAACGAATGCACTTTCATTTTGGTGATTTCTTCCGCATTCTTTTTGTTGAGAAGGAGATTTTCTTCTAATTTTTTGTCGAAGGACTTCCAAAGATTTATGATTTCTGTGTCTTGCATTTTGTTAAGTTTTTATGCCTGAAAATTTTTGTTTTAGGATGGATTTAATTCTCCCGATCTTAGTAGCCACATTGGTTTCAGAAATTCCAATGATTTCGGCTATTTCCTTGTGACTCTTTTCTTCGAGATAGAGCAACATGAGCGCCTTGTCTAATTCTTTTAGTTCAGAAATGAATCGTTGTAAAAAGCGGATATCTTCCTCTGCTTCACTGTTTACATTTGAATCCACATAATCTATGATTCCGTCTGTTAGCGGATTTGAAACCTGCTGCCTGCGATTTTCCTTCCTATAAAATGAAATAGCAACATTCAAGGCAATCCTGTAAACCCAGGTCGAAAACTTAAATTGTTCATTATAATTGTTGAATGACTTCCATAGTTGCAAGACAATTTCCTGTATCAGGTCCTTTCTATCTTCCGCGCTCTTGCAATAAGAGTTGGCAACTTTATAAATGATGCCCTTATTGGCTTCGATTGCTGATATAAATATGTCAGGTTTATCCGTTGGAGTCATTCGCTGCTTTGCTATTTGTTTAACAGTTTGCTGGTTGCTTTCTTAATTATTCGCAGGACATGCTAAAATATCACAGTTGCCGGGGAAGATTTCAAATTATGATACTAATTTTCGCAGGCAAGGACCTGGAAAAAGGCTTTCGGGACCTTGAATGACCTGGGGAATGAGTCAAAAAGTTTCTGTTCATAAGCATCACGATATGACCCGCCTCTCTCCCTTTTGTTGGCGCCACATGGCGTAATAGAGACCCTTTTGGACCAATAGGTCATCATGTGAGCCTGTTTCAATAATCTTCCCTTTTTCCAGTACATAGATCAGGTGGGCATGCATGATGGTAGACAGGCGGTGCGCAATCAATATGGTAATTTGCTCTTTGTTCTCGGAAAGATTCCTGATGGTATTGTTGATATCTTCTTCTGTGAGGGAATCGAGTGAAGAAGTGGCCTCGTCAAAAATCAATAAGCGGGGGCGGCGCAGCAAGGCCCTGGCAATGGAAATGCGCTGTTTTTCACCACCGGATAATTTCATGCCTCCTTCTCCCAAAACCGTGTTTATTCCTTTGGGGGAATTATTCAATAATTTTTCACAGGCAGCTTTGTGCAGGGCATCTATGATCTCATCGTCCGTTGCATCTGCCTTCACGAACAATAGATTATCTTTTATGGTTCCGGCAAACAATTGGGTATCCTGCGTAACAAACCCTATCTGCCTTCGCAATTCGTTATACCTTATTTCGGTGGATGAGTGTTTGTTGAAGAGGATCTCTCCGCTGACCGGTTGGTATAATCCAACCAGTAATTTAACCAGCGTGGATTTGCCGGATCCGGAGGGTCCCACAAAGGCGATGGTCTCACCATTTTGTATCTGGAATGATATATCATCAATGGCATTGAAAGTGCCAGTCTTGTGCCGAAACACGACATTGTGGAATTGGATTCGTTGCAACTCGCCAATATTAACGGGATTTTCGGGCCTCCTTTCAATGGGTTTGTTCATCAATTGATCAAAATTGCTGACAGATGCCTCCACCTCGCGGTAACTCAGAATGATATTGCCTAAATCCTGCAATGGTCCGAATATGGAAGTGGAAATGAATTGCATGGCGATCAATTCCCCCGTGGTCAGGACCTTTCGAAAGATCAGCCAGAGAAGAATAAACAGTATGGATTGTTTCAGGAAGCTGAGTATTGTGCCTTGCAGGAAGGAAAGTGAGCGTACCTTTCGCACTTTCACCATCTCCAGCTCAAATATTTTCAGGGTCTGGTCCTTCAATCGTTTTATTTCCGGGAAAGTGAGGCCAAGACTTTTCACCAATTCAATATTCCTCAGGGATTCTGTAATGACTCCTGACATCTTATTTGTCTCCCGATTAATGAACCTCTGTGTGGTTTTTATTTTTTTACTTAGCAAGCCGGTGATGGATCCTAAAAATAAAATCCCAATGAGGAATACAGGGATGAGCATCCAGTTTTTTGTCACCGAATACCAGATCAGGAAACCCATCCCCACGACAGATGAGAATAGGATAGTGATAAAAGAATTTATGAATTGCTGTGTATCGGTCCTCACTTTTTGCAAGACCGACAGGGTTTCTCCACTACGTTGCTCTTCAAATTCCTGGAATGACAAACGAAGCGTTTGCTTCAATCCATCGTTGAATATTTGCATCCCGAACTTCTGAACAGCCAGCCGCGTGAAATAATCCTGGAATGATTTGGCTATCCTGGCCAGTAAAGCAATGGCAATGGCCACGCCCAGCCACCAAAGCACTCCTTTCACCAATTCATTTTCGGGGCGATTACCTGGGTGCGTTGCATATTCATCAATGATTTTTCCAAAAATCAAGGGATCCACCAGGCTCAATAGCTGACTGAGGCCCGCCAAAGCAAGAGAGAGGGCTATGAGCCAACGCTGCGGCTTCAAATATTTCCAAAGTATCTTCATACTGGTTAGTTCTCTATAAAAAGCCATCGGGATTGAGCGATTGCAGATATGCCCATTCCCAATGCGTGAATCTTTTGCTTTGGAACTTGGTATTGAAAGGGTACCAACCGATTTGAATTACCAATAAAATGAAGGTAACAACTTAAATTGAATGGGAAATGCCATAGCAATTTGGCGCTGGCGGTGAAAGTTTTCTGTTATCATTCGCATTCACCAGTCATATTCATTTTTTGAAAGTGGACCGATTCTTCCTGTCGGAGTTTATGCATTCAGGATCAATTTAATCAGATTATTGTTGAGAATTTCGTCAACTATTTTGCCTGCTGCCAACGGTTCTTGTAATGGGTGATCCTGGAATATCGCCTTATGCAGGTCTTCAACTGTGGATGATATGGCAGCAGCTTTTGCCAGGGATAAATCATAGATTTTTTTCTTGTGCCTGCTGTTAAACTTCAAATTGTTTGGGTCAACATAACCTGCTTCAATATAAGCTCTCGTCTTTTTTGCACATCTGCATGGATTTCCTTTATTTACTAATCCACATCTTGCATTCATCCAATTGTAAAGGTCCTGTCTCACTCTCATTAATCGAATACGAAAATTTCCAGGTGTAATTCCCAGGATCTCGGCGCCTAAATTATGATCAATGTCAAACATTTCTCCAAGAATATAAATCATTCTCTGTTCTCTGTCTAAACAAAGCAACATCCCCGCCGTACAACTAATTCTTATTTCTTCTATTGACTCGGTCAATTCGAGTTGTTCCTGATTGCTCAATTCGTAGTCCGGGATTTTGTCTATGGAATTGAAGTAATTATCAAAATCTGTAATTATTAATTCAGATTTTCTTTTTTTTGTGTTTAGAAAGTGATTTACCGTAATTCTATAAAGCCAGGTTCTGAATTGACTTTTTCCTTCAAACTTCGTTAAGGCCGTAATGACTTTCATGAATACTTCCTGTGTCAAATCTTCGGCATCTTCAACACTCTTAGTCATTTTTAAAGCAAGATTATAAATAAATACCTGATGCCTGAGAATGAGATGTTGTAAAGCTTTCTTGTCTCCGCCAATAGCCATTTTTACCAGGTCAATATCAATTTGATCCGGATAATTTATTTGAAAGGGATTGTCCATTTGTTCACTGTTAAACTTACTGCAAACAGTATTGTTCGCAGTAAGTAAATGTATAAATTAAATTTGCCTTAACCCGCCATCTACTGTCAATTCATTTCCCAAAATATATGATGAATCATCTGACGCAAGGAATAGCACAGTCTTTGCAATTTCTTCCGGCTGTCCCCAACGCTTAAGTGGTATTTGACTGGTAATTGCTTCTCCTGCTGATTTTAGCAATTCTTCCGGCAAGCCAATTTTACCCCAAAGTGGCGTTCCAATTGCGCCCGGACTTACCGCATTAACTCTAATTCCTTTTTCAATTAATTCAGCGGATGCAACTCTCACCAGCGATCGGAGTGCTGCTTTGCTTGCGCTCAACAAACTACTACCTGCAAAGCCAATGCTATTTAGCCAGGAGGTTGTAATAATTACCGATGCGTTGTTGTTTAGAAATGGAATTGCTTTTTGAAGTGTGAAATATGCGCCTTTCAGGTTTACATTAATCATTTCGTCAAAAAATGATTCCGTGGTATCGACAATTGGGGCTAATTTGGCTTGTGCGGCATTTACAAAGAGGATGTCAACCGCGCCAAATGTTGATTTAGTTTCCACGAATAATTTTTCTAAATCTGTCAGTTTGCAAATATCTCCCTGAACTGCATGGCCATTTGAACCAAGTTTGTTTACAGCCTCATCGAGCGCTTTTCTGTTCCTCCCAAAAATTACAACTTTCGCGCCATTGGCGATAAATTCTTTAGCTGTTGCCAGGCCAATTCCGCTACTACCGCCTGTTATTATGGCAACTTTGTCTTTTAATCTGTCCATTTTAGTAAGAATTTAATGGTAACTCCATTGTTACCATAATTTGGACAAATGAAATTGGGTCCTGTTACAAAAGTCTGCGAATTTGATAGGAGCAGTATCTTATTAGGGTTTCTACCGAGGTTCCTGCATTTTCAAAAGGGGCATTCTGCTACATTGGCTTTAGGGTCAATTATACGCTTCCCAATTTGCAAAAGGCATTTTCACTTGCAGTTATTTGTCAATTCCGAATTCTAAACTACCAGGTTATTGGATTTATTCAATCATTGTCAAGTTTAGAAATGGTCAATTCCTCTGGGCCGTTTTTCCAAATATCTTCTCCCAATTCCTTGAGCTTGTTCAGGTCTTGCGCTACAACTCTTGCAAAAATATTCGCGGCATCCAGACCCTTTCCTTCACCATAATAAATGCCAAAGCAATTTGCGGTCCTTGTTCTGGCGGGATTACTAGGTCCGAATACTACTTCGCCGGGCTCTGTAAAAACAGAAGCGTTCTCCTGGATGATGTCAAGTTGAGGGACATTGTCTATCCAGATTTCCTGTCCGGATACCCTGGCATGATAAAATGTTCTTGTGAATGGCAGGATCATATTGAAAGCCGCGGTTGTCACTGGCGCTTCAATTAAGTAATACTCAAATCTGATTACCTGCTGGTCGATAGTTTTAACTTTGAATCCTTTCATTGTCATTCTTATCTTTCGGGCCTCTGATCAAAACTCCTGCTCTCGTCTGGCCATTGTGGAAGTGGAATATTCCATGATTTGCGGCTCCACAGCCGAAGATAAATAGAATTCCTGATGTTGATTTAAGCTGACTGAAAGAAGCATAGCATTCAAACCGATAGGAACAGAATATGAACCTTGATGCGCGATAAGCACGGTTGCGGATGGAGCCATTCCACCCGCAACCGACAAAACTCAATAGGAATTATTTCAGTTCAAATTCATCAATAGAACTCTACTTTTTGTTCGATTGTGTAAATTTTACCGCAGTTTCGCCCACATGAAAATGATAGCGCACAAGGATTTTCATAGAATGAAATTCCGGCCTGGTTTGATTCTTTATGAAGTTACTATTTGATGAAATTCATTTCACCCGCAAAAGTCTGGTAGTAGATTTTACCATCTTTCATAATAAAGGTATCTGAACCAAGGGGCACATCCAGGCTTGGAGTCTTTGCATGCCAAACAATATAGACAAACTCATTATTGACAATCAGTTTGTCTAATTCGAATTTTGACATGGGTTTTGGAAACTGGGGAATCAGGCCGGCAAAAAAGCCCTCTATCTCTTTGAGGCCTGTATAAGTTGCAGTCTGGGTTACCAAAACAGATTTATCAGTATAGTCTGTCATTAGAGTTTTTAAGTCATTGTCCTGAAAGGAACTCAGATGATGCATTATGAGATTTCTGGAAGTGCCACTCAGAGAACTCTCTTTTGATACACCTGAATGTTGTCTCTTAGATTGGGCATTTTGTCCAAAGGATTTGGAGCAGTTTAGTGCGATCAGTATCGTTACCAGTAGTAAAGCATTTTGTATAAGTTTCATGATTTGATTTATTATGGTGTTTTAATTCTTTTGTTATTCTTAAAGTAATGATAATATTATCCTCTCTGAATATGGATAAAGATTATCTATATCCAGTCGGCTCCTGAAAGTATTATATTCAGTCCGCTTTTTATGATATTGAAATTGCTGCAAGTAGGAAAAATTGCCTTCGGTGGACACTATGGGCCGTGGAGATAATCTCCTCTTGCTTAGGCCAACAAAACATCATTTAATACCAACGCCATATCGTATTGTTCCACACGAAGCGTGTCTGGAATTATACCATACCTGATTGGGATATTCTTTGCCAGTTCGGAAGACCAAAATAATGCTCTGGCATTTTTGGAGTCAAAGATATAAATGCCGGAAATGGCTCCGGTACC
>CALFNL010000193.1 GCA_937902875.1 uncultured Bacteroidota bacterium
ACAACCCTATTTTTTTCTGAAGAAAATGCGTATAGGCACTCCCGTGAACCTGAATGGTTCGCGTATCTGGTTCTCCAGATAGTTCTTATATGGCGTCTTGATATCTTCGGGAAAATTGCAATAAAAAGCGAAACTGGGCACGACTGTCGGCAATTGGGCCACATATTTGATCTTGATGGAATTGCCCCGCACTACAGGAGGATGGTAGGACTCCAATGATTTTTGCATCACTTCATTTAGTTGAGAGGTGGGCACTTTGCGCCTGCGGTTTTCATACACTTCCAGGGCCATTTCCATGGCTTTGAAGATCCTTGTCTTTTCGGTGGCCGACACAAAAATAATGGGCACATCGGTGAAGGGCGCGATCCGCTCCTTCAATTCTTTTTCAAAATCCCTGGCCGTATTGGTTGCCTTATCCACCAGGTCCCATTTGTTCACCAATAACAATATCCCCTTGCCCTTACGCGTGGCAAGGGAAAAAATATTCAGGTCCTGCGCCGTAATGCCTTTTGTGGCATCCAATACCAGCAGGCATACATCCGCCTCATCCATGGCCTTGATGGCGCGGATCACGGAATAGAATTCCAGGTCTTCCTCCACCTTATTCTTTCTGCGGATGCCCGCCGTGTCGATCAATACAAATTCCTTCTTGAAGAGTTTATAATGAGTATGGATCGTGTCACGCGTGGTACCGGCAATTTCACTCACAATGGTGCGCTCTTCGCCTATCAGGGCGTTGAGTAATGAGGACTTTCCTACATTGGGCTGGCCGATGATCGCGAATTTCGGAACTGCCGGCGCCTCTTCGTCTCCTCCGGATTTTTCCTGGGGTATGAGCGCGGTGATCTCGTCAAGCAATTCACCCGTGCCACTGCCCGTAATGCTCGACAGAAAATGGATATGATCAAAACCCAGACTATAGAATTCGGTAGCGTCCAGCATCCTTTCGGGATTATCCACTTTATTTACAACCAGGAATACGGGCTTTTGCGATTGGCGCAGCACCTGGGTCAGGGCCTCATCCAATGTTGTGATGCCCGTGGAGGCATCGCACATGAAGATGATGGCATTGGCCTCCTCCACCGCTATCTTCACCTGCTTGCGAATCTCCACTTCAAATACATCGGTACTGTCGGGTACAAAACCGCCCGTGTCAATCAGGTTGAATGACTTGCCATTCCAGTCAGCCACGCCGTATTGCCTGTCTCGCGTAACGCCGCTCACATCGTCCACTATGGCCTTACGCTGTTCCAGCATCCGGTTAAAAAAAGTACTCTTGCCTACATTCGGCCTTCCAACTATTGCTATCGTGAATCCACTCATATTTATTTTGTGTGCTTTGCCTTCCAGGCTGTTGATCGTTTACGCCAGGCCGACGGTAAATTTATCGATTGATTTTTCGATCCGTTCCGTGAAAGAGTATGATTCAAAAAGAGGCAAGGTTATGCGCTCATGGATAACCGTATTCTTTCAGGTGAATATCATTGTCACGCCATTTGGGTCTCACTTTCACAAATAATTCCAAAAATACTTTAGTTCCGATGAATTGTTCTATATCCTGCCTGGCCATGGTCCCCAGCTTCTTGATCATGCTGCCTTTTCCGCCCAGGATGATGGCTTTCTGCGATTCCCGCTGTACCACAATTTCGGCCGTAATTTTCGTCAGGGTGGATTTTTCCCTGAATTCAGTCACCACCACCGTGGTATGGTAAGGGATCTCTTCATGGAACAGTTCATAAATCTTTTCGCGGATCATCTCGCCCACAAAAAAGCGTGTGGGCAAGTCCGTGAGATCGTCCCCCGGAAAGAAGGGCGGGCCTTCTGGCAGGAATTCCAGGATGGCCTGGATGAGTTCATGGAGGTTCCGCTTTTGAAGTGCGGAAATTTTCACCAGTTTTTGGCAATAGGCCTGGGATCGAAAGAATTCTTCTTTGATTTGGATGCTCCCGGCAGACATTTCATCTATTTTATTCAGCACAACAATTGCGGGAACCCTGAGATGAAGGGACTGGAAGATGGCGTGGTCTTCTTCGTGGTTTCCCGAACCATCAACGAGGAGCAGGGCCAGGTCAGCGTCTTCGAGGCTGTTCCTTACCGCCTGCATCATCTTTTCATGCAGTTTATATTGAGGCTGAATGATACCGGGGGTGTCTGAAAATATGATCTGGTAATTTTCCGAAGTCAGGAATCCCTTGATCCTGTGCCGGGTGGTTTGAACCTTGGGTGATACAATAGCCAGTTTTTCTCCAATCAAGGCATTGAGGAGTGTGCTCTTGCCGGCGTTTGGCCGTCCGAAAATGCTGACAAAACCTGATTTCATCGTATCGTTTTCAACAGGTCCTTGAAAGGAATATTGAAAAATTCTTGCAAAGGTAATCCAACAAAAATAGTTTGGCCAATAAATACTATCAGATTACCTTTGCACTCCACATC
>CALFNL010000194.1 GCA_937902875.1 uncultured Bacteroidota bacterium
TATCGGTGCCTGTACTTCTGCTCACCGTGCGGTATTGAACGGGTATGTCATTTTTTTCGGCACATTTCTGCACCAGTTCCAGCATTTTGTTGTGCACTGCGGGCCCGTAGGCGAGGGATGGCCCCTTACCGCATGCCACATCTCCTTCAATGATCTTATTGACCATGGGAGTAGTAGTATCGTGCGTAACATCGGTTACAATGGCAATATCAGGACGGATCCTTCTGGCAATCATTTCGGCGCCACGCAGGCCAATTTCTTCCTGCACCGCATTTACAATATAAAGTCCGAAAGGTATCCTCTTCTTATTTTCCTTAAGTATCCTTGCCACTTCGGCAATCATGAAGCCCCCAATGCGGTTATCAAAAGCACGACCTACATAATAATCATTTGCCAATTCATCGAAGCCTTCCTCATAAGTGGCAACGGCGCCAATATGAATACCCAGTTGTTCCACTTCTTTCTTGTTGCGCGCTCCACAGTCCAGGAAAAGGTTCTCCACCTTGGGTTGCATTTCTTTGGATTCCTGGTTACCCATCCGGGTATGAATGGCAGGCCAGCCAAATACTGCTTTCACACCGCCTTTATTTCCCATAATAATGACCCTTTTACCTGGCGCAATCTGGGGATCGATTCCTCCATTACGTTTGAGATAAATGAGTCCCTCATTTGAAATATAATTGACGAACCAACTGATCTCGTCGGCATGAGCCTCAATCACTACCTTGAATGGTTCTTCGGGGTTGATTACCCCCACCGCGGTGCCATATGGATCGGTGAAATTTGTGTCGATATAAGGTTTGATATATTGAAGCCACAATTTCTGTCCTGAACTTTCGAATCCGGTGGGCGAGGCATTATTGATATATTCTTTTAGGAAGCTGAGTGACTTTTCCGTTAAAATAGACTTGTTCTTTCCTTTTGATTGTTTTGCCATATTCCAATAATTGAAGAGGCAAAAGTAATTAAATCCTCAGGAATAGCGTGAATAATGAAGATGCCATCATCATCCCATCCAGAAAGAAATAATACAGATAGTCTCCGAAATGCTTTCTTGAATAATTGTAAATGGCCAGTATCACCAGGCCCGGGATCGAGAGGTTGGAAATGCTGAGTGCTGAGAAGCCATAGAAATAAAGACCAAGCGTTGACAAATAGAATATCAGCATTGCAATCAGGAACAGGCGCGTGATATTCTTTTCATTAAACATCGTGATCATAGATTTGATTCCCTGCTTGAGGTCTCCTTCCCTGTCTCTGTAATCAAAAAGAATGCAAATAGCGTATATCAGGAAAAACCTGGAGCTGCAGAACAGGGTATGAGATATTTCCCATTTGGTTCCCGATACAAGGATGGGCAGGGCCGAGGTTACATACATCCATACAAATGAGAGGAAGATGGTTTTTCCTAAGGCGAATTTCTTTATTTTTCTGAATGAATTCAAGGGAATTTTAGGCGCCGTATAAAAAAAGGTAGCCGCCACACCCACGCTTACGGCCAACCAATGCTCCCTCAGGGGCCATCCGAAAATGACCGATGCCACCAGCCCGGCCAGAAACAGAGCGAATACCAGCTTCCGATGCTGATGGTTCCAACCGTTTCGTCCGGATTCCGGATCAGAAGCAGAGAAAGGCGTCAGGTACCAATGGAAATTATAGCTGCATATTGTGGCGCTGAAAACAAAAGCATAGAAAATCTTCTTTTCATAATCAAGTTGAAACAGGAAATTGGTCTGCGCGACCATTACAATCGCACAAAGACTGATGAATATACTGGTGTATAGGAAATAATTGAAGGCCGACTTTAGCATCACTAAGATTGAAGATGCAAAGTTACTTCTCAATTGTGACAGGAGGTATCACTAATGTGTCACTTTGGTGGCCGCCCTTGTCATTTACCCAGAATTTGAAAGTAGCCTGTTCCAGGGTATCCTGACCATTGCATTCGAAGGGAGCCAGATCAAGGGTTGAAAATGTGAGAAGAATGTCACCCTTTTGATTGTTAGTTGAGGGGAAGGAGGGAATGGCATATTTCAAGGTGTCGATATAGCTGGCCTGGTCGCAGGTTGACGATATTTTTTGTACACCCAAATTGCCCGTAATATCGCCTTCGGCATCCGTGAATTCAATGGTGATCTGGATGCCCGCCCCTCTGGGCACATAATTGCCGCTTATGTCCTTGAGTTTGAGTTGTGGTTTGGAAGCGTACTTATCTTTGCTGCACGAAAACGACACCAGTACGGCGAATAAGAAAATGGATCCGAACTTCATGTATTATGATTGATTCAAACAA
>CALFNL010000195.1 GCA_937902875.1 uncultured Bacteroidota bacterium
TCAGGATGGGCGAGGAACCGGAAGCATTCACCGGGGTAAAAATCACAGTAAACAATTTCACTCCGTCGCGCATGGGTATCATGGCCGTGGTTTTCTTATAGGCACTGATTGAATCGGATTGAGCAGTTGAATAGGAATAAAAGTAAACGAGTAGCAATGCGCTTGCTAATATTTTTTTCATGGCTGAAGCTTGAGTTGAATGGAAGTAAGATGAAGTTAAGCGATTTTGGAATGAAGACCTGATTCACCGGTTGAATTCTTTATATCTCACCCTGCAGGTGAGGATCGGGTGTGAGGAAGGCATCCCGAAATTAGTATAATCAGTTTCAGGGCTTCATGTTTGTTTGGGGATTGCTAAAGGCTGGGCACCGTGGTAAGATCAGACTAAACAGGTAATACTTTTTATTATTAAGTTCAGTTTGAATTAAAGACACTCATCTCTTTTTGACTGCCTCTGTACCAAAAACGGGGATTAGTCCAGCAATCCAGATTTCATATTGCCTGATCTACATCCTGGAGTTTTTCAAATTCGCAGGCACTTTCATTGATTCTTCCTGAACTATTTTGGACTCCTTCTTCAACTGACGGGAAATTATCCTGCTTTTTTGAAGAAGATTGTAGAATTGAACAGCTTCGATGTGGCGATTCCTGGTCTTGTTGATTTTCGCAGTAATTTTTTCTATCTCATTAAAGAGAATATCATCCAATTTTAAAGAAAGATTTTTGATGGTTTTAATTTTAGCAAAAGTATATATGCAAAAAATATATTTTCCAAATCTGGATGCTTCATAATTGTGTTAGATAAAGCAAAAATCCCCGCCATAACAGCGGGGATCCTGAATTATTTTTTGGACTATTATACAGACTATTTACTGCCGGTCTTTTTTCCTTTCTTGTCGGCTTCATATTTTGCAAAGGCATCTGCCGGCAAAACTTCTCCCGTAATCTTCAATTCGAAAGGAAGGTCGATCCCCTGAACCTTAACATATACGGTCTTGTCGAAAGGGCCGGGGCTCTGAGCATTAAATCCTGCCTTAATTGTATTGGACTTTCCTTTTGCCGTGGGTTTCTCAGGCTTGGTAGGAGTGGTGCAACCGCATGAAGCCCACGCGTTCTCAATCACTACAGGCTTATCACTGATATTCTGGAAAGCAAAATCATAATCTACAGGAACTCCCTGTTTGATCTTTCCAAAATCATGTTTTGCGTCTTTGAATTTAATCAAGTCCTCTACTTTGGGCTTTGCCGCGGCAGCATTGTCTTGCGCTACGGCCCATGTAGTAACTGCGATGGCCGCCAGGCCGAATAACAGTTTCTTCATATTTTACTGGTTTATGTTTTTTAATAATTGAATGCTTGCATTTGCCGGGGCGGGATCAGATGGGGTTTTCCATACCTGCCCTTTAATATATACCTGCTTGGTTTTGCTTGTATGATAGAAGATCGTTATGTATTTCTCAAAAACCCCTTCCGCAATT
>CALFNL010000196.1 GCA_937902875.1 uncultured Bacteroidota bacterium
TGAATTTGAAAGGATGGCTGAGAGGCATCCACCATCACTGTTCCGAAAGATTCGTTCATGGTTACCTGGATGAATTCTTTTTCAGGTTCAATGGCAGACATTCAATGAAAAGCCTCTGGCACCGGCTCATAGAGCAATACATGACGAAGCCGCCCTACTTCTATAAGGCCCGTGCGGCCTAAATGGGTAATCCTGTTAGATTGAATTCTAATTATCTGCCTATCCATCGAAGCTTCAAAGCCTATTTTTTCTTCGCGGATTCCTTGTTCCTGAAAGGAAAGACGATCTTCTGAATATCCGGATCGTCTTCCAAATTATTCATCTGTTGCATGATCCATGGGTATTTGCCAGCCACGAAGCCAGAAAGCGGTTTCACAGTGAATTTTTTCGGATTTGGCATACTGGCGGCGATCATCGCGGCCTCCGCTCTGGAAAGATTCTTAGCCGCTTTCCTGAAATTTTTTCGTGAAGCTGCCTCAATACCAAAAACACCGTCTCCCATTTCAGAAACATTCAGATACATTTCCAGTATCCTCCGCTTGCCCCAGATCTTCTCAATCATGAATGTAAAATAGACTTCCATTCCCTTCCGGATCCAACCCCTTCCCTGCCAAAGAAAAACATTCTTGGCTACTTGCTGGCTGATGGTGGATGCACCTTTGATCCTTCCGGGCTTGCGTTTATTATATTCTATTGCTTTTTGAATGCTTTTCCAGTCAAAGCCATCGTGGTCGGGGAATAACTGATCTTCGGAGGCAATAACAGCCAGTGCCGCATTGGGTGATATTTCATCCATGTCAACATAATCCCTTTTCAAACCATGTCCCGTAAAAAAACTATGAAGCTGTGTAATGGTGACAGGAGGATTAATCCATTTTAATATAACGAGGTAAATCAAATGGGAAAGAAGCAGAAAGAGAAGCAGCCTTTTAGTGAATCTCCATACTTTGCTGCGAAATTTTTTCACGCCGGAATTTTGTTGCCAGCACGCAAGATAAAGATTTGATTATTTTGGCGAAAGATTTATATACTCCAATTTATATTTTCTGCCTATCGGCCAATAATGTTTCCTGAGTTTGTGCATGGTAAATCCGAGCGCGGCCACACCCAGCGAAATGCCCACCACAGTTGAACTTATGGAAGTCTTTTGAATAATTCCATTAAATGTATGGAGAAAAGCATATCCCAATCCAGTGATCATGAACAGGTCGCCGTTCCTTATGAATTCAAAACTCCTGGCGGGCCTTGGAATGGCGGCGATTTCATGGTAGTGAAACCTCAGGCGATTTCTTGACACGGTGTCTGCCACCTGCGTTCCCCAATACGTTACCGCCATGCGAACATCGAACCATGTAATATTAACAGAGTCCTTGTAAATCCTATCTACTGTTCCACCGATCCCCGAACCGTTTTTATGAATGAATTCGATATAGGATCCTTTCATATAGGTCTTTACAGTTCTGCCATTTTTCTTCAAAACGAGGAAGTCGCTGGTCTGCGAAAAACAATCCAGAGAAAAACAGATCACGGCAATGAGAAGGAATATGCCACGCATAGCAGGTGAATTTAATTCGGAACCAGTTAACTAAGTACTAAATAATCGTTAATACAATTCAAGAACGCCAGGTCATTTCCAAATTTTTCGCCTATCCCCGCCATAGGTTTGAGCCCGGCTTTGGCCATTCATCTTTATTTTACTTTGTCGCTGAAAAAGATGATTCCATAGAGCAGGGCCATGGCAAAGAATATCAGTATGCTGCCCGACACTTTCGTAATGATGGAGATATTGTGTAAAGTAAGGCGCTTTCGCAGGTTTCCGGCCAACAGCACCTTGGCCGAATCTGCAACGAAATTCATGAGAAGGCAGGTAGTAAAAATAATAATACGTTGCTTCAAAGTATGCGTCACGGCAAAAGCAGTGGCATTAACCAGCCAGAAAATGATGACACTTGGATTGAGAGTATTTATGAAGAAGCCCGAGAGGAATATTTGCGCGAAATCTCTTCTGCCAAATTTAATTTCAAGCTTATCTGTGCCGGTTTTGATGCTTACCTTCTTAAAAAATAAATAATAAATGCCCAGGGCCAATAAAAAGATGCTCCCCGTATAGCCTATCAGTTTCTTATATTCCAACAATTGTTTCATGAGTTCCGTGAAGGCATTGCAGAGCACCACCAGAAAAATATCGCTCACCCACACACCTCCCACAAAGCTGAATCCACCCCTGTGTCCGTTATTGATACTTTGTTTAATAACAGTAAAGATTACCGGCCCAACCGACAAAGCCAGGATAAATCCCAGGGTTAATCCCTTCAATAGAGCCTCCAGCATGCGGGAATCATTTGGCAATTATAAGAATGAATGAACGTAAAAATAAGAAACCGCGGCTAAGATTTAATAGCAGGATCTGTTTGTGGCGAAATTTAAATTTGAGAATCCTTGCCGAAAATCATAATCCATCCGTTTCATTTGGAGACAGTTTCTTTGGCAAGGAATTTCTGCCAATCCTCCAGCACCGGGCCTTTCATTACCCTCGGGAATTTATGCTGGCCTCCTATTTTCCCTTTCAGCTCCATAAATTCCATGAATTTGCTTTCCGGTAAAACCGTGAGTAACATTTCTCTTAAAGCACTCTTTCTTTCTACCGCATAATCGTCGTTCAATATTTTAAGATTTTCATCAATGCGCCTGGCAAGCGCCCCGGCGTCCACAGAATCATTGCAGGCCACATACCAGTGATGCGCAAAATATGAACCACTGGGCACGCCGGCTACCGTATATTCCGGAACACAAATATTCATTTCTTCCGCAGCCAGCTGAAGGGCCTTATTCATATTATCCACACTCAGGTGTTCTCCCACCAGGCTAAGAAAATGTTTAGTCCTACCCGTAATTACAACCTCGCAACGGTGCTTGTCGGTAAACCTAACGGTATCGCCTACCAAATATCTCCAGGCTCCGGCGCTGGTGCTGATCAATATTGCGTAATCCTTAGCCAATTCCACTTCATCAATGAGGAGCGTTCTCGGCTTTTCCCGGATATTGCCATCGGCGTCAAAATTCTCGCTGTTGAATGGCACAAATTCCAGGAAGATATGTTCATTTGTAACGAGCTTCATTCCCTGCACATACTGCCTGTCCTGGTAAGCGATAAATCCTTCAGAAGCCAGGTAAGTCTCAAAATAGGTTATGGGTTTACCCAATAATTTTTCAAATCCTTTTTTATAGGGATCGAATGCTACCCCACCGTGTACATAAAAAGCCAGGTTGGGCCAGATTTCGTGAATATTATTCAATTTATATCGATCGATCACCATCTCCAGGCACATCTGAATCCAGGCCGGTACACCCACTATAAAACCAAGGTCCCAATTTGGAGCCTCGGCCACCACTTCTTCCAATTTTGTATTCCAGTCCTTGGTTTTGGCAATCTTCTTTCCAGGTTTATAAAAGGGAGTGAACCAGAATGGCACTTTTTTAGCGGTTATTCCACTGAGATCGCCCGAATAATAGCCCGGACCTTTTTGCAAATCCGTACTTCCTCCCAACATTAGCCACCCCTTGCTGATGGATTTTACGGGTATGTTCTCATATGTGCGCAGGGTGAGCATTTGTTTGATCATCACAATACGGTTCCCACGCATGAGGTCATTGGTAATGGGAATATACTTGCTGGCCGAGCCCGAAGTGCCGGAACTCAGAGCGAAGTATTTGATCTTTCCCGGCCAGCATATATCCGACTTGCCTTCCAGAGTTTTGTGCCACCATTCATCGTAAATCCTGTTATAATCGAAAATGGGAACCAGTTCCTGGAAAAGAGTAATAGGATCCCTGCTTAGCAAGGCCTGGTCGAAATGATAAAATTGTCCGAATTCGGTGCCCTTTGCCTTTCTCAGCAATTTCTTCAATACTTTATCCTGTTGCCTCCGTGGTGCGCTGGGTGGAAAATTAAGCGCCTTTGCAATCGTTTGAGGCATTCGTATTTCAATAAGAGCCATTGGATTCAGGCGCATTTATGCGTGAGCAAATTTAGGACTCTCCATTTTCAGCGCCTAAATTTTTATAGGCCTTCCACACTATGAACCAATCATTAGATGCCGAATAGTCCTGC
>CALFNL010000197.1 GCA_937902875.1 uncultured Bacteroidota bacterium
GCAAAGCAAATGAAAACAATTGGTGTAGAGCTAGGCAGCATCGAACAAAAGCAATTAACTGCCTCACTTAAGACTAATGGTGTGCTGAAAGTGCCCAACCAGAATAAAGCAAGCATCAATTCAGTTTACAGTGGTGTTATTACATCACTGTTGGTACAGCCGGGAAATACTGTGTCAAAAGGCCAAATCGTAGCTACTATAGCCAACCCTGAATTTATGCAGATACAAAGTGAATACCTCAGTGTTAATTCAAAAATTGTGTTGGCAGAGCAGGAATATAACCGGCAAAAGGAATTGAATGCCGGTAATGCAGGGGCATTAAAGAATCTGCAAGCCGCGGAATCTAACTTAAAGGCATTGAGTTCTTCAAGATCTTCATTGCAACAGCAAATACAACTAATGGGCATTAACCCATCTTCCCTGTCAAATGGAAAATTAGTTTCTGTTCTGGCTGTCCGCAGTCCCATCAGCGGGGTAGTAAGTAATGTAATGATAAAAATGGGTAGTTACGTGAATGAAACCACTCCGGTTGCAGAAATAGTGGACAATAGCCGTTTGCACCTTGATTTGTTTGTATATGAAAAGGATTTACCCAAACTGAAAAACAATCAAATTATTCATTTTACTGTAACAAACAATCCCGGAAAAGAATACGATGCAAAAATATTTTCGTTGGGCTCTTCTTTTGAAAATGAAAGCAAAGCAATATCAGTTCATGCAATGGTAAATGGCAATAAGACCGGTTTAATTGAAGGCATGAATGTAACTGGAAATATTAGTCTGGATAAAGCTACATTACCAGCCATTCCTACTGAAGCTATTGTGAGTTACCAGGGGCAAGACTATATTTTTATTGTTGATTCTGTTGATGCAGAGAATAGCACCACCTTTTTTAGAAGAGTGCCTGTAGCCAAAGGAACATCTGATGTTGGTTACAGCGAAATTACGTTACTGAAAGAAGTACCTGTCGGTGTTAAGGTAGTAGTAAAAGGAGCATTTTTCCTTTTGGCAAAACTAACCAATAGTGGTAGCGAGGAATAGTATACTAATGGTTCCAACACTGAAAAATGTATCCCTGTTAAGAAAACTAATATGAAGCGATTACTGATTGGAAGTTTATGATTAGCCTGCTGCACTCGGTGATTTTCAACCACTGGCTGCCAGCACCTGCTATTGGCAGAAAGGAAGGCTGGAGCCTTGCTCAAACAATACATATTACTTTTATTGCCGGGATGGTATGTGTTATCAGCAAGGTTATTATTGGCTTTTTGCCTGGAGTGATTGGCGGCGAATTGAAAGTGCATATCCAAGACTTCGCGCCTTGGTTAGTGGTTCCCTTAAAAGCAAAGACATCCTATAATTTAAGGTGGTAAGGGAGCGCCAACCAAACCTTTCTCGATAATGAATCGCCATTTCATGAAATGATTTTTATTGTTGGTGCTTTTCGCCATGGGCAGTGCGCCCACCGCCCACCAATTCCGATGTTCCAGTCCGTGATGACACGGACCGGGGCGGGGAAAACGATTGAGATGCTCCAGCGGGAAACACCAACAATGGCTCTTTTTATTGTTGGCGCTCCCTGGAAACTTTTTCGGAAAGTTTGAAATAACCCAGCGGAAAACGTCAACAGTGCCCAAACTAAAGATTGATGGAAATTTTCATTTAGAACTGGCTTAATTTCCAAATAAATCCCCCTGCTGTTAATATTTGATCGCGGATATACACAGCGGTTTGGCTTCATGCTTATTAAAAATTTGAAACGGCTCGGGAAAAATTCGATATATTTCATTGCAAAAAATTCCCAAAACATATTATCATGAAGGCCTGCCGAATCAAACTCTTATTTTTTATGGTCCTGGGTGTCATGTTTCATATCAGGGTAAGCGCGCAGGAAAAATCAATCAACCCGGTATCGAAAAACGCTTCGCCGGAAGCGAGGGCTCTATTGAAACTTTTTTATGGCATAGCCGGACAATACATCCTTACCGGACAGCATAATTATCCCAACGTAAAAGATAGAAATACGCAGTTTGCTGCTGAATATATTGGAAAGACACCGGTGATATACAGTACCGACTGGGGTTTTGAAAGAGAAGGCAATAGCGACTCCTATCTGGCTCGTCCGGAAATTGTAAAGGAAGCCATAAGGCAAAATCAACTGGGCGCTATCGTTACCATTTGCTGGCATGCGGTTCCGCCTACGGCCGATGAACCCGTGACTTTTCAGCCGGGGCCTGGAGCCGATCCTGCAAGGCTTGCGAGCGTGCAGGGTAAATTATTGGACCAGCAATTTAAAGATCTGCTCACACCCGGTACGGCATTGTATAAACATTGGGCCAAACAGGTTGATTCTATCGCCGTGTATCTGAAACAATTGCAGGATGCTCATGTGCCTGTGCTATGGCGGCCTTACCATGAAATGAATGGCGACTGGTTTTGGTGGGGCGGCAGACAGGGCGAATACAGTACAATAAGACTCTACAAACAACTATTCGACCGCCTGGTGAACTATCATAAATTGAATAATCTAATCTGGATATGGAGTGTTGACCGACCCAGCAGGCCCGAAAGGAAATTTTCCAATTTCTATCCCGGAAATGATTTTTTGGATGTACTCGCATTGGATGTATATGGCAGTGATTTCAATCAAAATTACTACGATAGCCTGCTGGCGCTTTCAAAAGGTAAACCCATTGTGTTGGGCGAAGTGGGTAATCCACCCTCACCTGACATCTTAAAAATGCAGCCCAAATGGGAATATTATGTTGTCTGGGCCGGAATGGTTAGGAATGAATCGAGGAAACAATATGATGTTCTGGCTAACGATTCCCGTGTGTTGTTCCTGGAAGATGCCGCTTACCGGAATATTATTGCACCCTACAGAAAGGCCGCGGGGCTTGCAGATTTGCCAAATCAGAAGAGGAAACTGAATTTTTCCGGGCAATGGGTATTCAATGAAGAGAGAAGTGATTTGGGTAGCCAGGGTATGGGATTTGCTCCCGCAAAACTCAATATTATGCAAAGTGACAATGAGCTGGATATTAAACGAACCATGGTATCGGAGTACAGCGATAACACGGTTACGGAACAAAGGCTTTCACTGGATGGCCTTGAGAAAGAATATAAAGCCCCATTCGGCAATGCGCCCATGGTGGTTAAGGCTCATTTGTCTGAAAATTCCGATACTGTTTTTGTGGATTCAAAAATCACATTTGGCACTGGAACGGAGGCCAGGAATGTTTTAACCAATGAAGCATGGATATTGAAGAATAAGGGCAATACCCTGGTCATTTCTCAATCCACCAATGGTTTCATGGGCAAAAGGGAAGCAACCCTGGTTTTTGAAAAGCAGTGATCCCTTGAAAAATAAGAATTCATTTTGGCTCACTCAATATCGCAATCATTTTAGTCAAATTCAATCCATATATCATGAGCTTAAGATTAATCGCGATTCTCCTTTTGCTTATTGCCGGTTCTCAGAAAGCGCCTTCGCAAGACACAACAAGAAAAATCCATGCCTGGTGGAATGACGCATTTCCACGGCCACCTGCCAAAAACCCAAAGGCCAAATTGCTCCCGCTGCTGCACGTGTACAAGAATAAATTTGTGAATGCCAAAGGGGATAGTATAATTTTTCGGGGACTCTCTATAGCCGACCCAGATAAAATTCAAAATCAGGGTAATTGGAACAGGCAATTGTTTGAAGAAGTGAAAAAGCTGGGTACCATGCTGGTGCGAATACCGGTACATCCCATAGCATGGCGGGAACGCACACCTGCGAAATATCTGCAATTGCTCGACTCGGCCGCGAACTGGTGTTCCAACCTGGGCATGTATATTATTATTGACTGGCATAGCATCGGCAATCTGAAAATGGAATTGTTCCAGGACCCGATGTACAATACCACTCAAAAAGAGACTCTTGAATTTTGGCAGGCTATTGCCAGGCATTTTGTTGGAAATAATACGATGGCCTTCTATGAGCTGTTTAATGAACCCACAACCTATCGCGGGCAGCTCGGGAATATTGCCTGGAGCGACTGGAAGAAAATCAATGAGGATATCATTCGCCTCATTCGCGCCTTTGATAATGAAAAAATTGAACTCGTGGCGGGCTTTGACTGGGCCTATGACCTTACACCACTCCGTGAGGAACCTATCAACGCCGAAAATATAGGCTATATTTCGCATCCTTATCCCTGGAAAAGGCAGGAACCCTGGCCGCCCAAATGGGATGAGGATTTTGGATTTGCAGCGGGTCAATACCCAATCATTGCTTCAGAAATTGGCTTCGGTTTGAGGCCCGGTCAATCAATAGATTCCAACCATTACGGTTATCAAATCACCAGGTATCTCGAAGAACGCGGCATGAGCTGGGTGGCATGGGTGTATGATCCCGAATGGGGACCCAATATGCTCAAATCCTGGCAAGGTTATCAGTTAACTGAAATGGGGAAATTTTTTAAGGATGCCATGCAGGCTCCTTTCCATAAAAGATAAGTCGATCGTCCATATTCTAAAAACTGTCTGAAACCATTTCATAATTTCAGGCAGATTCGTAAATGGCACTCGCCATCTCCAACAAATGCATTTGCTCAGCACTCAATTGTAAAGTTGACGCATGGATTAGTTCGCTCAATTGCTTCTCGGTGGTGGAGCTGGCAATAGGAGCGGTTAAGAGGAGGGGCGGAGGTTGCTTTGAGAGGACAAGGAGCTTCTTTTTATGCTGGATATCATAAATCCGCTTTCGTTAATTACAGGGAATCCCTTTACAGCATTCAGGAATTTAGATTTAATCTTCACTATATAGACAGAAAAGGAAAAAGTCTTCGCCCTTTATGGAACATATTCAGTTCTAAAAAGTACAAATTATTTCAAAGGCAATTATATTGATAATAATGGTGAATACAAAAATTTAAGAATAGCGCTCAAAGAACCATTAAAGGTAAAAAAGCTTGACCTTCCAAAGGAAGGAGTCTTGACATTCTATATACACATAAGCCATTACCGTTTAAAAAATGTCCTTATCGTTTGAAGGCTCCATTCGGGGTTGAGGGTTATCATGTGATGTCCCATGTTTGCTGCTTTTATGTGAACTGTTTGCGCAGGGAGTTTTGGAATACTATATTTTTCCTGATACTTATAGCCCAAAATGCTGCATTCACTGCTTATGAGCATCAAGTCACCATGAAATTCAGAAATTCCATTCGTGAGATCCCAGGTAAACAAATCAGGATTTTCCATTACCGGCTGTATAAGACTCTTAAAAGATTCATATCCAAAACGTTTGAATATATTGGGAGGTAAATCCTGGCCTTCGCAATTAAATGGCGGCCCAGGCTTGTTCCTGTTCGCCACTTTGGTTCCTACATAATCATAGCCTTCCTGGCCATCTTCTTTCACAACAAACGGATAGGATGGCAGATAACGGGCAATACTCCAAAACAATTCATGTTTCTTAACTTTTTCTACCCACTCCTTTACCGGTGCACCGGGATAAAGAGCTCCGGGCTCCACAATTACAGCCTGGGATATCATTTCCGGGTGTTTTGACAAATAACCAACCACCAGCATTGCGCCCCAGGAATGCCCAATAAGCTTCACTTTTTTCCCATTTGAAAAATTCGTAACAAGGGAATGCAAATCTTTAAGACTTTGCTCCATAGTAAGATATTTCTTATCTACCCGGGGTGATAGGCCTGTACCTCTCTGATCATAAAAGATTATTCGGTAATCATTTGATAAATCCTTTAATGGTTTCAGATATTGCAAGTCAAGCCCAGGCCCGCCATGTACAACTATTACGGGTGTTGAGTCCGGATTGCCAAAAATTTCTGTGTGAAACTTGTAACCGTCAACTTCAGTATAAGGGATTGATGAATCAAACTCGATTGTTCGGGGCACATGTAAGTGAATAGTTGAAAGCGAGATTTGCAGGGCAGATAACACCAGTAATAAGAAAATAAGGCCATGGCTTGTTTTTGAAGCGCCGGTATCTTTAATTTTCCTTCCATAAGCTTTGAAGGTTAGGAAAATGCCAACAAGAAAAAGAATAGTGAGTATCACGTATGTAAACTCACCTGCAGGCGCCTGTTGGGCTTCCGGAAAGAAAACCCTGTATAAACCGAGAAGGAGATAAAACCAGCCTGTCAGCGTTATTAATATTGGCCAATTCCGCCAAATATTATGCACATGTATTATTGAAAACCCGGCAACAAATAATAAAATTCCATTCAGGTAAGTGTTAGGAGGTATGTTGGTTGTCCAAATATGAAAATTTATTGTTTCGGAAAGTACAAGAACAATTATTACCGGGCCAACCAGCCCTGCGAGGTATTTTGAATTTGTCATTCTTTACCTCCTTTGTTTTATTCCGTTTCAAATTCAAACCTGTTTTGGCAGGATCCCGGTTAGGTTTTGCATCCACCGCATTATCCTGCGCCCAATATCAGCATTGGCGCAATACATCATTGGGCAGCGCCCTGAAATAACGGTGGTATCATGTTTGTGGCAAGAATCAACTGCATTTACTGAAACACTGGTTCCCTTTGAATCCGGCCCTCTATGCATCCATACATTTCCAATGCTTAGTTCTGCCCACTCCTGTACAACCTGATCGGTAATTTCGGGTCTCGTTACCATAACCACAGCATCTGGCTTGTCAGGAAGGGATTTCAGGTTTGGATAATTTGAATCTCCCTTAACGCTGGTAGCATTAGGATTTATTGCAAATACTTTGTAACCCTCTGAACGCAGCTTGCGGTATATAAGATTAGCTGCTTTGTTTTGAGTACGGGAAACTCCAACTAGCGCAATACATTTGAGACCAAGAAAGTCTTTTATTGCTTCCGGCATAGTTGGCATAAACTTCACTTGGTTTTTAATTAATATAAAACTACCGGATTGAATCGCCGGCATTGATGATTCACATCAAGAGAAACTTTGATTCTTGTCATTGAATTATGAGGTGCTGACCAGGAGTATTTATACCGCACTCGCCATCTCCAACAAATCCATCTGCTCACCACTCAATTGTAAAGTTGACCCATGGATTAGTTCGCTCAATTGCTTCTCGGTGGTGGCGCTGGCAATGGGCGCGGTAATGAAGGGTTTGTGCAATAGCCAGGCAATGGCTATTTGCGACACTTGTACATTTTGTTGTTTTGCCACGATATCCATTGCCGCAAGTATTCTGAAGCCCCTTTCATCAAGGTACCTCTTCACTCCTTTTCCGCGTGGACTCTTGTTCAGGTCGGCTTCACTCCTGTATTTTCCGGTTAGGAATCCACTCGCGAGGGAATAGTATGAAATAACCCCCAATGATTCATCTTTCACAAGCTTTGCATATTCTTTTTCAAATTTTTCCCTGTCGTATAAATTATACAATGGCTGCACACTTATATAGGATGATAGCCTATTTCTGCGGGCAAAATCGTTAGATTCCGTGATCCTTTCGGCGCTTAAATTTGAGGCTCCGATATACCTCACTTTTCCTGCCTTGATCAGGTCATTGAATGCCGTGATTGTTTCTGAAACAGGTGTTTCAGGATCATCGAAGTGCGACTGGTAGAGATCAATATAATCTGTTTGCAATCTCCTGAGGGAAGCTTCCACGGCCTGTTTCATGTATTTGGCGCTCAAACCTTTTTTGCCATCACCCATGTCTGAACCGAGTTTGGTGGCAACGATCAGGTCTTTTCGTTTGCCACTTTTCTTTAACCAATTGCCAATGATGGTTTCTGATTCGCCTCCCTTATTTCCGGGTGCAAATCTTGAATAACTGTCTGCCGTGTCAACAAGATTATATCCCGCGCCAACAAATGCATCCAGGATCTTAAAAGATCCCGTTTCATTCAATGTCCAGCCGAACACGTTCCCTCCAAGGGCCAATGGCGATACCAGTAAATCGGAGCTTCCTAATTTTCTTCTACTGCCCATTATATTGAATCTTGATATCTGCTAATAGTAGAGTAACATTTGCATTGAGCAATTGTTTCACAGAAGAGTCAAATGGGTATCCCTGGCTTAAAATTACAGCAGGATGGTAGTTCAAATAGCAATCCGTTGCAGAGCCGCTTCAAATGTTTCGGGAAACTTGCTTCCGAATTCCAGCATTTTGTTTATAAACACACTATTCCAATAATTCTTCTCATCGATTTCCAGTCGGTATTTCAGGTGTAAGTTGAATAGTATGTGGCGGAAACGTTGGCGATGCGGCTCCATTTTTTTAAGAGTCTCTTCACGAATGAATGCCGGTTCAATTTTTTGAGCAATCAATTCCTCCACCGCATTCTTGATTTTTCGTGGGTTTGACGGCACAATGCGGCAATATCGATTATCAAAAAACACGTCGCGCCCGCCAATACTGGATGTTGATACTACCGGTAGGCCGCACAACAAGTATTCGGAACTTGCATAGTTGGCTCCTTCTGCACGGGACAGAAGGGCGCCGGTATATGCCTGGTTTAAACGGGCCGCCAATGCTTCATAGGGAGAGAAAGGAATTTCTGTAAATGGAACTACATCCTTCAAATAAGGTGTGTCCGGAAAATGTAACATTCTGGCAAGTGGAATGGTCCGCCGCAATACATCAAAATAATCCCATTCGGTGGGTATGCTGTTATTTCCAAAAAGAGCTATGCGACCGTTCAAATCTGAAAGCAGATGTTGTCTTTTCATCCAGATCAGGCGGCTATTACAAACTACATCATAAGGCCTCGGATCGAGTGGAGCTAAAGGAAAAAGTCGTTCGTCAAGGAGGGCATTTTGGTTGATGAAATGCGTATGTGGTGTGATGGCTGACAACATGCGCTGCTCTTTCTCAGTATTGCATAAAATATGTACCTGGTGTTTAGGGTACAGCGCCTTGTGTTTGTTGTAAAAATAGCGAACATGCTTAACGGCTTCCAGCGATTCGTGAGACCAGGGCAGGAACTTGAAGATCACGGCCTCCTTTTCTTTCCCGATCAGTTCGGAAAATACGGGTAGGTCCTCAAAGGATTCCATGATGACTAATATATATGGCTCCTGGTCTCTTATAAAATAGAAATTGCGGAATGGCCGCTCGTGGAATGTTAAGGCAGATGGATTATAGAAGAAAAAAGCTCGTGAATCTGCCAGCCGGCGTTTTAATCTTTCAATAACCATATATGTGGCTTTTATTGATCTTGCTCACATTCTCCACCGGCGGAGATATTAGTGCCGCTGGATTAATAACTACCAACCATAAACGCCAATTCAATTCCAACAATTTACCTTACCAGGGGTTGTATGGCGGTATCATCCCCAATTCTGCAGGGGGCAATTAGACCTAGAAATAAGGATACTGATGATATTGGTTGTAAGGCTGTAGCGAAAGATAAACCGGAAAAAGGCACAGGCGTAACTTTATAGCCTAAGCCTGTCAGCTTCAAATTACAAAAAATTAATAATTCTCGCAATGTTTGCAGGGCCAACTCTTCATTTGAAAATCGTTGACAGGCGCCCCAACCGGGGCAGGACTCACTGAAAGACTATCCTCGTGAGTAAATGCGGCCTTTGGACACTTATGGGCTTATTTCCCTTTATTGCAGACTTATTTTTCTTATCCTATTATTATCAGTATCAGCCACATAGATGTTTCCCTGGGCGTCAATCCCTATGCCCGCGGGGGAATTGAATTTGGCAAGGGTTGCATCACCATCAACATAACCACTTGTGCTTCCTGCAATAGTAGAAACAGCTCCCTGTGGCGTGATCTTGCGGATGCGATCGAGGTCGATCACGAATAAATTTCCAGCGCCATCTATGGCAAGGTCGGTGGGATAATAAAAACTTGCTGTAGAAGCATCTCCGTCTTTATTGTCGGATATGCCGTTTCCGGCAAAACTTGTGACTTCTCCATCAGGACTGATTTTCCGTATGCGGCTATTGCCTGCATCGGAAACATAAACATTTCCATCTTTATCTACGGCGATTCCGCTGGGGAAATCGAATCTTGCATTACTGCCATTGCCGTTTCTGAAACCTGCCGTGTCGCTGCCCGCGATCGTGCTGACCTTCCCTGCCGTACTGATTTTCCGGATGCGATTATTTTGGGGATCGGCAATATAAACATTTCCCAGCGCGTCGGTGGCTATTTGAGCCTCGTCCCGGAACTGTGCCGTATCCGCGTCTCCGTCAACTGCCCCGTCTTCATCGGTACCCGCATAGGTAGTAACATCTGCAGCAGGAGTTATTTTGCGTATCCGGGAATCATCCACATCGGTGGTGTAGATATTTTCATTGCCGCCAATGGCAATACCGAAAGGATGCCTGAATTCTGCCGACAGACCATGACCATTCACAATGCCCAAATTAGTTCCGGCAAAAGTGGTTACCTGTGAGCCCTTGATCTTTCGGATACAATGATTCTGCACATCCGTCACATAAATGGCGCCGTCGGCAGCAACCGCAACATCCAAAGGAAAGTGGAATCTTGCAATTGACACCGGGCCATTGACAAAAGATGCGGAATCACCACCGGCTATTGTGGTCACAACCCATTTTTTTGTGGAGACCGGTACTTCTTCCGGTGCAGTATATTTTTTACACCCAATTCCGGCGATCGTGATTATTACTATACAAAGGGGAATGCATTTTTTGAAAGTCATCATAATAAAATCGATCTTTTAGCGCAATGTATGAATGCCTGTTGCTGAAAATGCGCAGGAGGATTGCCGCAATTTAGAACCCCACGCCTGGTGTAGGGCTCCTCTATTCCCTACCGGTTGCTATTAATTTTCTATCGGTACACGAGGCCATAGTTTGATATATGTGAGATATATCAAAAAGAAAGCGAAATGTATTGGATAAAGATTATCCAGGCTCATTTGCTCATGATCGGTCCACTCACAAACCACAGGTTGGGGTAATCAGGAACCTTATTGCCCAGTATTATAGGAACTGCATTGTTCAAAAGATCCAATGGCCTCAAAACCAGATTTGGAAAAAATGCATTGGTAACAGTGAAGAGGTTTCTGCCGGCCTCCAGATTATTCAAAGGCGCCAATTTCCATACCTGATATTT
>CALFNL010000198.1 GCA_937902875.1 uncultured Bacteroidota bacterium
AATCTGTTCAGCGAGCAAGAGTAGCCGGCCAACATGATGATCGCCATGGTGCGTCGAAAGTCAAAAACGACAGGCACAAGAATTGGCTTATGCGGACAGGCGCCCAGCGATTTCCCGGAATTTGCCCAATTCCTGGTAAAGGAAGGTATAGACAGCATTTCCTTCAGTCCGGATGCGCTGCTCAAGGGAATCGAAAATATAAATCAGGCTGAATTGAAATTAGTGGTTCAGGCCAAAACGGGTTCCGGCTCCAATATTCCTTTAGGGGTGGGCGGCAGTTGAGGCGGCAATTACCGGGCTTCTGCAAAAAAATATCCCGGATTTGCCAAATTATGGCTTGCTTCAGCTTCCTGATATATGGCAATTATTTTAATTGAGGCTTTCTTTTTGCATGGCAATTCAGTTAGTTTTCCAGCAAAGGGAGCGAGTTTTTGCCTTCACAAAACAAAAGGTCGATGATGCTAAGATTGGGAAAAAAACCCAGTTTCTCTTCAAAAACCTGACGATACCTGGGACATTCGTCCGCAAATTCCAGATAGTTTTTAGGTGATACTTTGCTTCGCCAATCTGCCGTATCAGGTTGGACGCTGCCTGGCGGCTGGTAGTTTTCAGTAAATCCCAATTCAATTTTTCCGCCGAGTTTATCAATGGTCCAAAGCAGGATCTCGAGATTCCAGTCCCATAGAAACACAAAATTCCGGCTGTAAAATTTCTCCATTTCTTCTCTGTAAAATTCAAACCAGGGTGACCTGTTATAGGCCGAGAAAATGGTTCTCCAATGAATATGTTGCCACCTGTTTCTGTTTGATATTTTCACGTCCCTTACCAGGGTGTTACTATTCCTCCCGCCTTCAATAGGAACCGTCAAATTTATGACACCATTGGCAGTAGCGATCTTACACCGGTTCCTGAAACTCATTTTTTGAAAGGATTCATATTGCTCAAATTTTACATGCGAAGCCTTGACTAAATTTTTATATACGATAATACCTGGTAGATATTGCAATTCAATAAGTAAGTTCATTTAAACCAATTTAATTAGTGGCTTGTTGAATTTTCGGATAAATTCTGCAATAAACCACTAAATTTCAATAAAATTATTATATAGTTTAATTTCAATAAATGCCATATAAATAGATGATAATCATTGAAATGATATTTTAATTTATTACTACAAAATAAATCATGCCTCAAATTTGGATTTTGCCAAATTTGCAGACATTAAAGCTAATCTCTTTAGCAGCGGTTTTTTGGTGATTTGAAGTGATTTTTATCTACAATTTTTGAACAGTCCTTATATCCTTATCTTGCAGTCAGCTAAAAGATATGAATAAACTACGCGCTTACGCACTCCTCCTATTTATTGCTTTTACATTAGTAAGATGCTCCCAGTCCCTGCAGCCTGAATGGGTGGGCCTGAACGACGTTGAGATATATTCAATTGGTAGTTCGGAATCGGTTCTTTCGATGAAGATCGAGTGCTTCAACCCTAACCAGTTTCCCCTGGTTTTGAAATCTGCCAACCTCGATATTTCGCTGGACAATCATTACCTGGGGCATACTAATATTGACAGCCTCATTCATATTCCCGCCCTGGATACATTTGCCATACCGGTGAAGGTGCAGCTAGACATGAAGAATATTGTAAACAATGCCCTGAGTCTGGCACTACAGGATTCTGTGATCCTGAAATTGGATGGAGAAGTAAAAGCCGGAAGGACGGCCCTGCAGATCAGCAGGAAAGTTCATTATGAAGGGAAACAGCCGTCGGGTCTTTTTCTAAAATAAAAAACCGCCGGAAATCAATCCCGGCGGCCTGAAATTCATTCTTTTTTTTAATGCTTAGGGTGACCCCCTCCGTCTTCGGTTCTTTTGCAACAGGTAGGAAGTTTATTATAGGAATCCTCATTGGCCTTTACATCGTCAGCATCATATCCAACATTGGCGATGGCCGTCTTGACATTCTCGATATTGGTCCTGTCTGGAAGGTAGGTCACCGTTGTAACTTTTCTTTTATAGTCCACGTTGATTTTTGCAATTCCGTCTTCATGCTTCATGTAATTCTCAATCCTTTGTTTGCATTCATCGCATTGAACCGTTGGGGTTTGGATCTTTACGGTAACCGGTTTTTTGGTTTGAGCCGAAGCCGTAACCATTATACCAAATATTAGGGCAGAAACGAATGCAATCCTTTTCATAATGCTGGGTTTTAGTTCTTATAAATTTACTTCATTTGCGCTCCAATCAGCCGGGCTTTTCCGCCAGTTTAACAAAGTTTTTTCCTGTTCCGGGTTCACAATTCCTTTTTCAATGGCCAGGGGCACCAGTGTGTCGTAATTGGTAAGAGATTTGAAAGGAATACCCGCTTCAGCAAAGGCCTTGGTGGCCATTTCGAATCCATAATTAAAGATTGAAACCAGTCCTATTACCTCCAGCCCGGCGCTTCTCAGCACGCCGCAAACCTGCAGGCTGCTCTTGCCGGTTGATATCAGGTCTTCTATTACTACAACTTTCCTGCCGGGTTCAAAATAGCCCTCTATTTGGTTTTCGAGGCCATGTTCCTTGGGCTTGGGACGTACATAGATATATGGTAATTTCAATTGATCGGCAGCCATGGCGCCCCAGGCAATTCCGGCCGTAGCAACTCCTGCCAGCATATCCGAATCGGGAAAGTTCTCAAAGATCGTATTGCATAGTTCTGATTTCACAAAATCCCTGGTATATGGGAAGGAGAGCGTCTTGCGATTGTCGCAATAAATCGGGCTCTTCCATCCGGAGGCCCAGGTAAAAGGCTGTTGCGGATTCAGCCTGATAGCATTAATTTGTAATAGCTTTTCTGCTACCGCTTTTTCGTTGGTCATATTGCAAAATTAATGAAAGGAAGGGGACGAATGAATAAGAATTGGGATATTTGAATGACCACAGGAATTCATTCAGGAAGCCGGTAAACGTGTGACTATGGTTGCCGGGAAGGGCCAGACTTTCATCCTGGAATAACCAGGTTCAATTTCAAATGTCAGGATATGTATATAAAGATCTATTTCGGGAGCAAGCCTGTTTTTTTGTGCGATGAGATTGATGCTTATATTCATGAATTTCTGCATCACCCTGATACCGTCTTTATTGATGAAATATCCGGCCCCGCCATTAAATCCCTGCTGCATGAAATAGTCAAATCCGATTTCCATGCGGGTATAATCTGGAATAAAGACCTGAAGAATCTGAAGAAATCTTTCTGGAAACATTTCACAGTTATTCAGGCCGCAGGGGGCCTGGTTGAAAATGAAAAAGGCGAAATCCTGATGATCTTCAGAAGAGGAAAATGGGATTTACCCAAAGGGAAACTGGAGAAGGGGGAAAAACTGGAAACCTGCGCCATCAGGGAAGTTCAGGAAGAAACCGGATTGACCGGGCTGCGAATACTCGAAGCGCTACCTACCACCTTTCATACTTATGATGAATTTGGGAAACATATCCTTAAAGAATCCTATTGGTTCAGGATGCGCACCCATGCCGCACAAAAAATGAAACCCCAGACCGAAGAAGAAATTCATGCGGTGCAGTGGGTGAGACCGGATGAATTGAAGGGAAAGCTCGCCAATAGTTACCCCTCGATTGTTGACCTTATTCAGTTGGCCGGTGTGCCAACTTAAGCCATGGGTCTCTTTTCCAGGATCGCAACTGTGAGGCGGCTGATACAGATTAGTTTTTCTGCCTCATCATGTATCCTGATCTCCCACACATGCGAAGTCTTACCCAAATGAATAGGCTTGCAAATGCCCGTGACAAATCCTTTCCTCGCGCTGCGCACATGATTCGCATTCACCTCTATGCCCACGCAGATAAAGCGGCTGTTGTCAATGACCATGAAAGAAGCTATGCTTCCCAGAGTTTCGGCCAGGGTAACGGAAGCGCCTCCATGCAGTAGGCCATAGGGCTGCCTGGTACGATGGTCCACGGGCATGGTGGCTTTTATATAATCATCGCCTATTTCTGTGAAGCGGATGCCGATGAAGCCATTCAGCGTATCCTCCCCCATTTTATTGAGTTCCTGCAGACTGAGTAGATGGAGAAACATTTGGCTGAATTAAATTATAGATTATGAACAGGATATTTTTTCAAATGCCTTACCACGGGCTCCGGCAGGAAGGGGGAAGCGTCTCCTCCGTTCCGGATCACATCCCGGACCAGGGTGGATGCAACTGAAGTATATTGGGGCAGACAGGTAAGAAAGACCGTTTCAATATTATGGTCCAGACTACGATTCATATCGGCAATTGCCTTCTCGTACTCAAAATCATTCACATACCTTATGCCACGTAGGATAAATTTTGCGTTTACCTTCTTACAACATTCAACTGTTAATCCTTCATAAATCAGTGCTTCTACCCTTGGTTCGCCCTTAAATATTTCACGGATCCATTTCAATCTTTGTTCTTCACTGAACATGGATGCCTTGCCTGCATTCCTGCCTATTCCAATCACAAGCTTGTCGAATAATGGCAGAGACCGGTGGATTATATCCATGTGCCCGATAGTTATCGGATCAAATGTTCCCGGGAAAAGACAAATGCGCTGCATGGTTTGAATCTGGTATTATAATGAATTAATCGGGTGGTGAAGATAATATGCAAACTAATATAAAATTCCTCATGGAAACCCCGTTCGGTTATGAGATCATAATGAGGATGCCGGAAATATCCTGACTAATTATTCATTTCCCTGCCGCCTGCCAGAAGGTATAATACCGCCATCCTGGTTGCCACTCCGTTTTCTACCTGCCTGAGGATAATTGATTGTTTGGAGTCAGCTACGTCGCTGTCTAATTCAACGCCCCTGTTGATGGGTCCTGGATGCATGATCAATATTTCCTTGCTCAATGAATCCAGCAATTTCCTGCTGATGCCATATGCCAGGTTGTATTCCCTAAGAGATGAAAACAATACCTGATTTTGTCGCTCCAGTTGTATTCTCAACACATTCGCTACGTCGCACCATTCTAATGCCTTCTTTATTTTGTATTCAACCCTGATATCAAAAGCTTCCTGCATGTATTTTGGAATGAGAGTGGGAGGTCCGGCCACCATGATTTCGGCCCCCATTTTCTTTAGAAGATAAATATTGCTGAGCGCCACACGGGAATGCATGATATCCCCCACTATGGCCACTTTCAGCCCTTCCAGGCGACCCATTTTCTCCCTCATGGAAAAGGCATCCAGCAAGGCTTGCGTGGGATGTTCATTGATGCCGTCGCCCGCATTTACAATGGAAGCAGGAATATGTTTCGCCAAAAAATGAGGAGCCCCACTCGCACTGTGGCGCATCACAACCATGTCCACTTTCATGCTGAGGATATTATTCACTGTATCAAGCAGGGTTTCTCCCTTAGAAACAGAGGACCCGCTGCTGGTAAAATTGATAGTATCTGCGCTCAACCTTTTTTCGGCCAGTTCAAAAGAAATCCTGGTACGGGTAGAACTTTCAAAAAACAAATTCACAATGGTAATATCCCGCAGGGTTGGAACTTTCTTGATGGGACGCTGTAATACTTCCTTGAATTGGGTTGCTGTATCTAAAATGAGTTGAATATCTCTGGGGTGGAGTTCTCTAATGCCCAACAGATGTTTTGTACTGAGTTGCATTAGGAGGCGAAATTATAGTTTAAATCTGCAATATCCAAAACAGATAAAATTCTCTAAACCTGGTTCGTCCGGAATCCCATTCCGGATTTACTATTACCATTGTCAAAGGCATTTTTCCTGGATCTCTGAAAAAACCTACCTCTTAGCCAACAGTCAATACAATATCACCTCTTCCTTGTTCCATTCCACTTTCACCTTTTGGGAATTGATGGAATCAATGGCCTTCCCGCAATAGTCCGGCTGTATGGGGAATTCGCGGCTGAATCTTCTGTCGATCAAAACACAGAGCTCCACCCTGGCCGGCCTTCCATAATCGAGTATTGCATCCAGGGCGGCCCGGGTAGTTCTTCCGGTATAAAGCACGTCGTCGATCAAGACCACGCTTTTCTTATCTATAGAAAAAGGAATATCAGTCTCATTGGCATTGTGCAATTCGTTGCGCACATCATCCCGGTAAAAAGTAATATCCAATTTGCCATATTTGATGGCTTTGGGATCCACCAGGCGGCTCATTTCAGCAATGATCCTATCAGAAAAGTGGATTCCCCTGGGCTGAATGCCAATAAATACAGTCTGGTCAAGACCGGGGTCATGGTTTTCCAGGAGCTGGCGCGCAAGGCGTTTTATGGTGATTTCCAATTGCGCTTCCGATAATATCGTTTTCAAGAAGAGAATTTTCATAAAAATAGCATCATTTCCTGAATCGTGTGTGCCGATCAGTAGGTAAATGACAGATTCCAGGAAGCTCCCTTTAATGGAAATTTAACCAAGGGAGGGTGATTATTCGGGAAATTCCAGCCTCATTCTTCGGCCATGAATGGATAACGGTAATCTGTAGGGGGATTAAAGGTTTCTTTAATTGTTCTGGCACTCAGCCAACGGTACAGGTTAATCATACTACCTGCCTTGTCATTAGTACCAGACGCCCTGGCTCCTCCAAAAGGCTGCTGGCCTACCACCGCGCCAGTGGGTTTATCGTTAATATAGAAATTTCCGGCTGCGTGGCGCAAGGCATCAGTTGCCAATTCTATGGCCGGTCTGTCTGTGGCGATAATGGATCCGGTGAGGGCATAGGGAGAGGTTTTGTTTACAAGCTCCAACGTTTTTTCGAAACCATTGGAAGGGTAGACATAAACGGTCAGCACTGGTCCGAATATCTCTTCACACAAGGTTATATAATCCGGGGATTTTGCCTCGATCACTGTGGGTTCAATGAAATATCCCTCTTTCTTGTTGCATTTTCCACCAACCCAAATTTCTGCTTTAGGATCTTTCCTGGCGTTGTCGATATAAGACTTGATCTTGTCAAAACTCTTTTCATCAATCACGGCATTGATAAAATTATTGAAATGCTCCACGGTGCCCATTTTCAAACCCTTAATGCCCGCCACCAATTTCTTTTTGACTTCATCGGCCATGTTCGAAGGGATGTAAGCCCGGGAGGCAGCAGAACATTTTTGTCCCTGGTATTCAAAAGCTCCCCTGAGCAATGCCGTTACCAGCACATCGGGGTTTGCGCTCATGTGGGCCAGCACGAAATCCTTGCCGCCAGTTTCCCCTACAATTCTTGGGTAAGACCGGTAGCGGGCCACATTTTCGCCGATGGTTTTCCACATCTGGTTGAATACACCCGTGGATCCGGTAAAATGCACGCCTGCAAATTCAGGATGAGAAAATACCTGTTTTCCGAGGGTGGGTCCATCTACATACAGGAGGTTGATCACACCATCCGGAAGCCCCGCCTCTTTCAGAATCCGCATAAACATTTGCGCGGCAAAAATTTGAGTATGAGCCGGTTTCCAGATAACCACATTCCCACAGAGCGCGGCTGAGGTGGGCAGGTTTCCACCGATGGCTGTAAAATTAAAAGGCGTGATTGCCAGCACGAATCCCTCCAAAGATCTCCATTCCATACGGTTATGAATACCTGAAGAACTGATAGGCTGTTGCTTATATATCTCATTTAGAAAATGAACATTGAACCTCAGGAAATCGATCAACTCGCAGGCGCTGTCAATCTCCGCCTGGTAAACATTTTTGCTTTGCCCGAGCATAGTTGTTCCGTTCATATAAGCACGGTACTTGCCCGATATCAGGTCGGCAGCCTTGAGGAATATATTGGCCCTGTTCTCCCAGGACAGAGCGCTCCAACCTTCCTTAGCTTTCAATGCAGCTTCGATCGCCTGCTTCACGTGCCGCTCGTCTCCCTCATGATAATAGCCCAACAAGTGCGAAATTTCATGCGGAGGCCGCAATGCCTGCTTCTTACCCGTACGAACTTCTTTTCCGCCGATATACATGGGTATGTCGATCTCTTCCAGCTTCAATTCTTCCAAAACCTTCTTAATTGTTTCTCTGGCTTTGGAACCCGGCTCATAATTCAGCACGGGTTCGTTTATGGGCATGGGATAGTCGAAATAGCCTAGACTCATATCCTCTATTTAAGTGTTGAATGCAATAAATTAAAATCTTCCAAACAAAGTCAACGCAAAGTTCGCCAGTTCCAGTCATTTTCCCATCGAAATTCCTGTTTAGGATGATCCTGTGATTTCAATATGAATATTTGTTTCATTTGTCTTATTCCGACACCCATTTCAGTCCCACAATTGAGAGTATCAGAGTAGAGAGGAAGAATATCCGCCAGAAATGATAAGGTTCTTTGAAATAAATGATCCCAAGCAAGACGGTTCCTGCTGCTCCAATGCCTGTCCAGACAGCATAGGCTGTGCCTAGGGGAATCTGCTGAATGGATTTGTTGAGCAGGATGATGCTCAGCACATAAAAAAATATAAATGCGATGGTCCATTTCAGGTTTGTAAAATTCTCCGTTAGTTTCAGACAGCCCGCGAATGCGATTTCGCAAATACCGGCCAATATGAGGTAGACCCAGGCCATGGCAGTTGGTAATTAGAATTTGTGCTTCGTGATTGCAGGT
>CALFNL010000199.1 GCA_937902875.1 uncultured Bacteroidota bacterium
GCGGCCAATAGTGTATTGTAGTCTACATAAGTCTTGCTCACATCATCCAGATAAGCTGTAAAAGTTTTATTAAACCGAAATTCCCAGCCAACAGTCACATTATCACTCCCCACAAATTTGATCCCACCTCCAAGGGGTATAGAAAACTGGTTCAGTTTATATAATTTCCTGTCTGGATATTGAGGCAGCCCCTCTCCTTCCGTGCTGAGTGTACGAAGAAATACTTTTTTCCCTGATGAATCATTGGTGTATGGATTGAAATGAAAAGCCGAAATTCCTGCAAAAACATAGGGTGTGAATCTTTTGGTATCGAGACTGAAGAAGTCATACATGGCTACCAGGCTCGCGTCATAAATCTTAGACTTGAAATTCAGATTCCTGGCTTGCAACATCGAATTCGTGTTGTATTTGTCATCAGCCTGAATGCTACCAAGCGTGGCAAGTGCCCTAATCGAAAATTTATCAGTAAACGCATAACCTAAACCCAGGGAAATTGCTCCTCTTGATTGCGCAAGCGTGTATCTGTTTTCCTGCAAATCGCCCTGGTAATTTGCTAATCCCCCAAATGCTTCAACACTAAGACGCTGGGCTTGAGAAACTGCCGTAACTAATAACAATAAAATCAGAAGATTTTTTTTCACCGTCCGGAATTTTGATCTATGTACGCAAGAATGACGCCAAAGTTGGGTAAGATTTTATTAAATTCGACAAAACGAGATGCAATGTTTCTTTCAGGTAAAAACAAGGAATTCCGTTGCTGACTGAGCTTTGAAAAGAATCAAAATCTAAATTCATATATTCCGCATCTTCAATCCTCCATCAAATCAATGCATCAGATTTTTCAGATATTCTCATGCCAGAAGGGCCTATCGTAAATTAGTGAGGCACTTTCTTTCTTTGTCCTTTCGCGATTTTTTCGGTTCCCAAATCATCTTTCAAATGGTCATTTCTTCAACGTTGCAGCTGGCTTCATTTCCCCTTCCATAATAAGGTTGGCACCAGGGATTTCGCCCTTGCCGCTCTAATTTCCGCCATAAAGGTGATTAATTGCCTGCTTCCAGGGCAGGCGCATTAACAATAAATAGTGGCAGTAATGAGTAATATCCAATCAAGCCCACCGTTTAAACTAATACTTTACACTTAGTTTAAATTAAGTGTTTTGCCCCGAAATGAATAGTTGTTAATCCGGATTGGCGAATAAGATTGCCTTTCACCTGTAGATGTTGCATTAGTGTTTTCCTTTATTGATGTATCAAAATACCCTGATTGCTTTCCTATTTTCGGAAAATTATCCATAAAACAGATTTTTTAGAGTTGGAATTGAAATCTAAACCATTCATGATTAATAATTTATGTCATTGGTTCAGAATTAGCTCCTTTTCTGTAATAAATCCGTCTGTATGATTAGAGATTCTGTTAAAACGGCTATCAAAAGCCGCTTAGGCCGGGCTGGGAAACTGGCTTATATCTGATTCTTACTAATCCTTTCAAATGATAGCAGCGCAGCCAACCGCTTCTGGATTTCTGCTGTTTCCGCTAATTGGAATAGTACGGCCAATTGGGCAACAACTTCTGGTGGTTTGGGAGGAGCGAGTGTTCCCGTTGCGGGTGATGCCGTGTTTTTTGATAACGGAGGGCTTGGAGATTGTATCATCAATATTCCGGTTACGATAACCAGCATCAATGTGAACGTAACCTATTCCGGCACCATCTCGCAAGGAGTAAATGCTATCACTACCAGCGGCGCCTCAACTTTTTCTGGCGGCATATTTTCCGGAGGCTCAGCGGATATCATTTTTGGCGGAGCATTCACATTATCGGGAACAAATTTTACATCCACTTCCACCACTACTGAATTCAGGAGTAATACTGCATTCAGTTTGGGCAGCTTCAATCATAACAATGGCTCTGTAAAATATAATTGCACTTCCGTTGGAGCTCAAACCATTTCCGGCACGAGCCCGGTATTCAACAACCTCGAATTTGTGGGATTGGGGAAAACTTATACGATATCATCAGCTGGAAATATTACCGTGCTTGGCAACCTTGCCATTAGTGGAGCCCTGCTCATAAATATCAATACGGGAGCGATCGACGCGAATGGAGATATCATTATTACTAATACGGCTACAGGCTGCGGAGGCAGCGCCACGATCAATATCATTGGCACCGGCATCCAGAATTTTACGGGAAGTGCCACGGCTGGCCAGGGATCACTCCCAAAACTGAATATCAATAAAACATCCGGCGTCTTGAATCTTTTCAATTTCCCAGGCGTGTCAAACAATTTTACTTTTACAAGTGGAACCATTAACTCCGGAATTTCCACATTTTGCTTTACAAGGGGTAGCGTAGGAACCTATTCCATAACGGGCAGCACCACTTTCAATAATATATGCTTTTGGGTGAACGCCTCGGGTGTAATCACGAATATGGCCGCGGGAACTGTATTGACAGCCAATGGAGATCTAACCCTGGCTGGCGCCGGAAATATCACCATCAATACCGGAGACATTAATTTGAATGGCAACCTGTACCTCACCAACACAGCCTCAGGCGGAGGGGGCTCGGCTACAATCAATATCGCAGGCAATTCCAGCCAGCTTATTGACGGAACGGCCGTAACCACAAACCAAAGCCGGCTGCCACTGGTCAATATCAACAAATCATCTGGTATATTATCTCTGAGTGGAATCATTTCTTTTGCTTCGAATGTTACATATGCCGCAGGAGCCATTGATCCCACTACTTCCACTTTTGCTATTGTAAGAAGTCTTACCATATCGGGAAGTTTTACAGTTTATAATCTGACCGTGGAGTCGTCAGCAAATGTTGCAGTTACTGTTGCCAGTGGTAGCACCATTACAGCCAGTAACGATCTTAATTTGGGCAGTGGATCCAATAATGTAAACATTAACACCGGTACCATTGCGGTTCAGGGCAATATTAATATTACAAACACGAGTACCAATGGGGGTGGAAACGGAACACTGCTAATCAACGGCAGCGGAATTCAAACCATCAGTTCCAGTGGTATCATCAACCAGGGAAGGCTACCTGCGGTAACCATCAACAAGGCGTCCGGCACCCTGGTTTTCCCCAGTCTTTTTACCGTGGTCGGAAACTGGACCTACAGTTCTGGGAACCTGGATGCAAACACAAATAATTCCACCATCGTATTTGCCAGCTCACTCGCAATAACAGGAAGCCATACACTAAACAATATTAATTTCTATGGGGCGGGGAATCTTACCATGAGCACCGCAGCCGGTACTACACTTACCGTAGCTGGGTCAATGGAGATCAGCGGGCCCAACAATATCACCCTAAACAATGGGAATATCGATCTGCTCGGAGGTCTTAATTTAACCAATACTGCAGTAGGTGGCGGAGGAACAACGGTAATCAGCTTTAAGGGTAACACCAACCAAACTATCACGAGCACACTCCTTATCAACCAAAGCAGGTTGCCGGCCGTTACCATTAACAAACCATCCGGCATACTCAGTTTCCCGGCGCTGATAACGGTCAGGGGTAACTGGACTTATGTTGCCGGAACCATGGATCTTGTTACCAATAATGCCACAGTGGTATTCAACAATTCCCTGTCAATTAGTGGAAGCCATGCGCTCAATAACGTAAACCTGCAAGGGACTGCTAATTATACGTTCACCATCGCCACGGGGACCATTCTAACAGTCACGGGTACAATTTCCATAACCGGGGGCTCCAATGTTACAATATCCACACCTGTAAGTGGTGCCACCGGTATCGAGGCGCAGGGCGATATCTCAATCAGCAATACCGGCGCCGGCGGCGGTGGTACGGCAACCATCCTGATCGATGGAAACGGAGCCCAGTCATTTACCAGCAGTGCTCCGGCTGGACGAGGCAAAATGCCCTTTTTGAGGATCCAGAAGGCTTCCGGTACACTGACTCTTTCAGGAACCATCAGCGAAAGCAGAGATTGGACCTATAGCAGTGGCACCGTAAATGCATCGGCATCCACTGTAGCATTTGGAGGTAACAATCTGGCTATACTAAGTGCGGGAATGAATTTCTACAATGTTCTGATTACAGCAAATACCAGCACCCTCGGCAGCAGCCTCACGGTTGCAAATGATCTTAACATAACGGGTGGCGTGCTCGCCCCTGGCTCCAATACCATTAACCTTTCTGGTAACTGGGCCAATTATGGCACGGCGGGATTTACGGAAGCCACCAGCACGGTGAATCTTGCTGGAACAGCACTTCAGACTATTACAGTACCAGGAGGAGAAAATCTTTCAAACATGGTGCTGAATAATTCAGGGACTGGTGCACAATTGCTGAATGATGTTACCATTGCTTCAACATTTACCATGACCCAGGGCAATTTGGACCTGAATGGGAATAACCTTAATCTGGGTATTTCGGTAGCCAATAAAGGAACCCTGGCTTACACCTCCGGCACTATTATTGGAACAGGATCTTTCAAAAGATGGTTCAATACAGCTTCGATTGCAGACGGTTCAATTAATGGTCTTTTCCCGGTCGGCACCGCAAGTAATTACATGCCTTTTTATGTTTCAGCTCCTGTTTCCGGGCCTACCACCGGTGGAAGTATTTCGTTGGCTTATAACAATGCCACAACCACTTCGAGTGTATCTTTTCCCGATGGAGCTTTCACGGTGCTTTCCAGGAAGGATCTGTTTTGGAGTTTGACTGCCGGAAACGGTCTCGCAGGAGGGAATTACAACCTACGTGCAGAGGGTACCGGCTTCGGCTCCGTTAGTAATGTATCAGAACTTCGCCTCACACTTGTAAATAGCGTTACCGGAACTGCAGGAACCAATGGGGGAACCACCGCCAATCCCCAGCTCAACCGAACCGGAATTTCTGTAGCCAATTTAACGAACTCATTCTATGTAGGATCCATTATCATGGAACTTCTTCCCATAACCCTGGTTTCCTTCTCGGCCGTCAGGGAAAATGAAGTTGTAAGGCTTGCCTGGGAAACGGCTTCTGAATTCAATAATAATTATTTTACGATCCAACGCTCTACCAATGCAATAGACTGGAAAAATGTGAGGGAAGTGAAAGGTGCTGGTTCAAGCAGCAGTGCCCGGTTCTATTCGGCAATAGATGATTCACCTTATAAGGGCGTATCCTATTACCGACTGCAGCAAACCGATATCGACGGGAAAATAACATATTCCGCTGTGAGATTGGTGTCTATGAAATTGTCAGGCAATTTTAGCGTGTACCCCAATCCGGCAACAGATCATATTTTGATTAGCTATGCCCACAATGAT
>CALFNL010000200.1 GCA_937902875.1 uncultured Bacteroidota bacterium
GGGAAGGTTTGCGGAAGAGTGGTGGAAGGGAACTCTATTTATTGTTCATGTCTGGTTGCAGCAATATCCGAATTGACGGACCCGTATTGAGAGACCCCTGTTTTTGGAATACGCGAGTGTTCAGGTGCAGGAATATTCACCTGCGAAACCTGAAGATAATGAACAACAGGCCGGCGATTAATTGGACCAATACGGATGGGGTTGATTTCGATTCTTCAACTGACTGCGACCTGGTAAACGCCGTGATGCATACGGGTGACGATAACCTGGTAGTAAAGGGTTTGGATACATCGGGACAATACAATACTGAACGCATCCGCTTTGAAAAAATAATTGGGCTGAGTAATTCGGCGGCGGCCAAGATAGGTACGGAGACCTGCGTAAAATTCTTCCGCGATATTGAATTTAAGGATGTGGATGTAATTCTTTGCAAGCGGGCCATTGTTATCAGTGGATTTGATTCCTCAAGCATTGAGAATATCCGTTTTTCGGGGGTTAGAGTAGAAAAGGTGGTATTCCAGGGTAAAGAAGGTCCCCGCGTCATTGATATTGAAATAACGGATAAGGGTTGGCGTGCTTCCGCCGGTTTATGCCGGATATCAGGTATATCAATTGACGATTTGCAGGTTTATTTTCCTGTTTCTAATGTTGAATCACGGATACTGGGAAGGACGAGGGAATTCGGAATAAAGGATATCACAATAAAAAATTTCAGGGTAATGGATCAACTTGTTCAGTGCAGGGAAGCGGGGAACATAATTACAAATGAATTCGTTTCCGGATTCAAACTTCAATAATAGAAGAAATAAAGAGAGAGAACCATGATGTTGTCGAAGCGAATATTATCTGATAGGTTTCTTAGCCAAAAATTGAATCTGCACGAGCGGCTATTTGCTTTACCGGAACGCGTGATTCAATTTGGAACAGGAGTATTGTTGCGCGGACTACCGGATTATTTTATTGACCGGGCAAATAAGGAGGGTGTTTTCAATGGTCGTATAGTTGCGGTGAAATCCACAGGTAGCAATAAGGATGATTTTGATCGTCAGGATTGTATGTTTACCCATTTCATACGTGGTATTCAAAACGGCCAGCCGGTCAGGGATCAGGTGGTCAATCTTTCTCTGAGCCGGGTATTGCTTGCCGCCCAGGATTGGCATGAGGTATTGAGATGTGCGGCTAATCCGGAAATACAACTGATCATTTCAAATACAACCGAAGTAGGCATTTCATTGGTGCGGGATAACGTGCATGCCTCACCGCCCACGTCTTTTCCCGGAAAGCTCCTTGCATTTCTTTATCAGCGCTATAAAGTTTTCAATGGCAATACCCAAAAAGGGATGGTAATCATTCCCACTGAACTCATACCGAACAATGCCGATCAATTATTATCGATCCTGCTGGAACTCGCCCACCAGAATGGGTTTGAAAGCAGTTTCCTTGACTGGCTGGAAAACGCCAATGAATTCTGCAATTCCCTGGTCGATTGCATTGTGCCAGGCAAGTTACCCGCTCGGGAAAAAATGGAAATGGAAGAAAGCCTGGGCTATGAAGACGAATTAATGATCATGTCTGAACCATACCGTTTATGGGCCATACAATCATCCAGTGAAAGAGTGAAGCATCTCTTGTGTTTTGCCGACGCCGATGAAGGTGTGGTGGTAGCCAGGGATATCAGCGTTTTTCGGGAACTCAAGCTGCGCCTGCTGAATGGAGCGCATACCTTTTGCTGCGGTCCGGCACATTTGGCCGGATTCAAGACCGTACGTGAATCCATGCAAGACAAGACTTTTAATTCATTCGTGCGGGGGATCATGGAAGAGGAGATTATACCCGCCATTTCGGGCGGCCAAATCACGGCAGATCAGGCCAGCGAATTCGCGGAAAAAGTGATCGGCCGGTTTGACAATCCTTTCATTGAGCATTCCTGGCTTTCGATTACCCTTCAGTACAGTTCCAAGATGAACCTGCGTAACGTGGCAACCCTGGTGATGTACATGGAGAAATTCGGAACCGCACCGAAACGTATGGCGATGGCCCTGGCCGCGCATATATTGTTCATGAAATCTGAGATGGATGGAGATGGTAATTTCTATGGTAACGCTAACGGCATACCTTACCTGATTACAGATGAACATGCAGGCTATTATTTTGGCAAATGGCAAAGAGCCGAAACCGGTAATATGGTTCAGGAAATACTCTCGAATGAGAAATTATGGGGCAGGGATCTTGGAGCACTTCCCGGACTTTCTGACATGATAGAAATCTATCTGGATGCTTTGCGAAAGCAGGGAATGGTAACTGTAATGAGGAATGCGGTTCGCTTAAACAAAAGTATTTGATGATGGGGCATTTTTTAAAGATACATCCCAGGGATAATGTTTTGGTCGCTTTGAGAGATATCGGTGAAAAAGAGATCATTGGCGATGAGGGAAAAATGCTGACGATCCTGGAGAGCATACCCGCCAAACACAAGGTCTTTAGCCGTGATCTAAACGCGGGTGATGAAGTGATCATGTATGGCTTACTGGTAGGTAAAACACAATCCGATGTGAAGGGTGGGAGCCTGGTTACAACGGCAAATGTCAGGCATGCCAGTTCAACCTATGCTTACAGGAAAGCTTCATTCAACTGGGCAGCTCCTGATATTTCTCATTTCAGGAATAAAACTTTTGCCGGTTATCACCGTAGTTGCGGAAGAGTAGGTGTGGCCAACTATTGGATTTTTATTCCGATGGTATTTTGCGAGAACAAAAATCTTGATGTTATTGCCGAAGTGATGCAGCAGGAATTGGGTTATGCTAATAGTTCCAAATACAAAAGGTTTACACGCCAACTGGCGGAAGCCTATCAATTGCATGAAGATTTAGATAGCATTGAATTTTCGCCTGTTTCAGATTCGAATAGTAAGGACCGCTTGTTCAGGAATGTGAACGGAGTAAAATTCCTGCGACATGAAGGAGGCTGTGGTGGCACAAGGCAGGATGCTGCGCTTCTTGGCAAACTATTGGCAACTTATGCCGATCATCCCAATGTTGGCGGGGTCACTGTGCTGAGCCTGGGCTGCCAAAACCTGCAGGTGCAGGATTTCCTGGAACAACTGAAAAGAATAAATCCACGTTTTGATAAACCACTATATGTTTTTGAGCAACAGCAAACCAAGAGGGTGGACGCATTGATTTCAGAAGCCATCCGCAACACATAGCCTGGTCTTGCTGATAGAAACAGGGTGCAAAGAAAGCCCGCCGGTCTTGACAAGTTAAGGATCGGAGTTAAATGTGGAGGCAGCGACGGATTCAGCGGTATTTCTGCAAATCCTGCCGTTGGGCATTGCGCAGATTTGCTGGTAGCCCTTGGAGGAAGCGTTTTCCTTGCAGAGTTCCCTGAATTATGCGGAGTGGAACAGAACCTGATTGACAGATCGGCGGATAGGGAAACTGCTGAACGTTTCATCGAATTGATGAAGGCCTACGAAAAACTGGCGATCGGGGCAGGATCGGGGTTTAACATGAATCCATCACCAGGCAATATCAGGGATGGGTTGGTGACCGATGCAATGAAATCGGCGGGAGCTGCGCGTAAAGGAGGAGGCTCTCCCGTAACGGCCACGCTGGATTACGCGGAGCCTGGCATAAAAGCGGGACTGCAACTGGTCTGTACACCCGGGAATGATGTGGAATCCACAACAGGACTCACGGCGGCAGGCTCTACTATTATTTTATTTACCACGGGCCTTGGAACTCCAACGGGTAACCCAATTTGCCCTGCAATCAAGATTGCAAGCAATTCGGCGCTGGCTTTAGGCATGAGCGATATTATTGACATCAACGCCGGTGAAATTTTACAGGGCAAATGCAGCATTGCAGAGATGGGGGAGAAAATTCTGGAATATTGTATTTCCGTGGCGAGTGGTGAAATCACTCCAAAAGCAGTAGGCCTGAATCAGGACGATTTTCTTCCCTGGAAAAAAGGGATTTCACTTTAGAACAATCGAATGATATTGAATATGAAAACATTTTTGGATAAAGACTTTCTATTAAGTAACGAAACTTCGAAGAGGCTCTTTCACGAGTATGTAAATGATTTACCGATCATTGACTATCACTGTCATTTGCCGGTGAAACAAATTGCACAGGATACCCGCTTTGAGAACCTTACCAGGGTATGGCTGAATGGGGACCATTATAAATGGCGTGCCATGCGCACCAATGGCGTTGATGAGTCCTATATTACCGGGAATAAATCAGACTGGGAAAAATTTCACAAATGGGCCGAGACTGTTCCCTATACGTTGAGGAATCCCCTGTATCACTGGACGCATCTCGAACTACAGCGTTATTTCAATATAAATGATCTGCTCGGTCCACGAAATTCCAAAGAAATTTATGAGCATTGTTCTTCCCTCCTGCAGACAGACGGGTTTTCGGCGAGGGGCCTCCTGCAAAGAATGAATGTGGAATTGATTTGTACTACCGATGATCCAGTTGATTCGCTCGAATTTCACCAGCAATTGAAGCGGGAAGATTTTGCAGTTGCCGTGTTCCCGGCTTTTCGGGCCGATAAGGCCATGGATATTGATGATCCGGTTTTGTTCAATGCTTATGTCAAACGTCTTGAAGAGGTCAGTGCCACAGATATTTCCTCCCTTGAAGATTTTCTATCGGCATTGAATAGCCGGCATGATTATTTTGGAGCCAACGGTTGTTGCATTTCCGATCATGGTCTGGAACAAATGGTATCAGATCCTTTCATAGAATCGGAAATAAAATTGATTTTCGAGAATCTGAGAATGGGCAAAAAACAGGGAACTGCCGAGAAGAGAAAATTCAAATCCGCAATGCTGCTTTGGCTTGCGGAATGGGACCATGACAAGGGTTGGGTGCAACAGTTCCATTTAGGCGCAATGCGGAATATTAACAGCAGAATGATGAAACAGATGGGGCCCGACACGGGTTGGGATTCCATTGGCGATTTTGCCCAGGCTTCCGCGCTTGCCAGGTTCCTGAATAAACTGGATTCGGAAAATAAGCTGGCCAAGACCATTATTTATAATCTCAATCCGGCAGATAATGAAGTGATGGCCACCATGACGGGGAACTTCAACGATGGATCGGTGGCCGGAAAAATTCAGTTTGGCTCCGCCTGGTGGTTCCTTGATCAAAAGGATGGTATGGTAAAACAATTGAATGCACTGTCGAATATGGGCCTGCTGAGCAAATTTGTGGGTATGCTCACTGATTCAAGGAGCTTTCTGTCATTTCCCCGGCATGAATATTTTCATCGCATTCTTTGCCAGATTTTTGGAGAAGAAATAGAAAAAGGTGAACTGCCTTCGGATATACCCTGGGTGGGAAAGATCCTGCAGGATATCTGTTACTACAATGCCCGGAACTATTTTAATTGGCCGCAAGGTTCTGTACAATCAAAAATCACCGGGGGCTCCAGTCTGAACCGGGTTTCATGAAACAGCCTGGAGTCGATTGCATTCCTGTTTTGGCTATTCAAATAAATATTTACTGTGCCGGAAGAATTTACCGGCACCTTCCCTGCATTTGCGCAAATGCACCACTGAGGCGTGATATTGGTAAATCATAAAATTATTAGGAAATGCTTTTGAGTAGGAATTACAGATGGTTAGTGGTGGCACTGTTGTTCTTTGCAACCATGATCAACTATCTTGACAGGCAGGTGATAGGTTTGCTGAAGGATGAACTCTCTGATGCATTCAAATGGACGGAGACCGATTATAGTTATATAGTAATGGCTTTTTCCGCGGCATACGCGATTGGCCTATTGCTTTTTGGGAGGATGATTGACCGTGTTGGAACAAAGATAGGATATGCTATTTGCGTTATCATCTGGAGCGCGGCGGCCATGTTTCATGCCCTGGCCACGGGAACCTGGGGTTTTGCAATGTCAAGAACTGCCTTGGGTTTGGGAGAAGCCGGCAATTTCCCGGCGGCTATCAAGGCGGTGGCGGAATGGTTTCCCAAAAAAGACCGGGCATTGGCCACCGGCATTTTCAACAGTGGATCAAATATGGCGGCGATTATTGGTCCGCCATTGGTGGCATGGATCAGTTTTTCATTTGGTTGGCAATACGCATTCGTAGCCACAGGCGCGATTGGATTCCTGTGGTTAATTCTTTGGCTGATATTCTTTCAAGTGCCTGCAAAGCATAAAAAGATCACGAATTGGGAATATGAATATGTTCACAGTGATAGCAAGACTGAGGAAGAGATCATTTCGCCAAGAATGAATTGGTGGCGCATTCTCCGCATAAGACAAACCTGGGCATTTATCGCCGGTAAATTTCTCACCGATCCTGTATGGTGGTTTTATCTTTTTTGGGTGCCTGCCTATTTTAATAGTACGTTTTCACTCGACCTGAATAAATCGGCGAAATATGTGTCTGCCATATATATTTTGGCGGGGTTCGGGAGCATTTTTGGAGGCTATTTATCAGGCTGGTTCATAAGAAGGGGATATACAGTGCATCGCGCGCGCAGAACCGCGATGTTGATTTTTGCATTTTCAGTGGTGCCCATTGTATTGGTTCAGTTTGTGCACCATGCCTGGTATGCAGTGGCATTGATCAGCCTTGCGGCGGCGGCGCATCAGGCCTGGAGCGCGAATATTTTTACGGTGGCATCGGATGTATTCCCCAGGCATGCCGTCAGTTCTGTTATAGGTATCGGCGGAATGGCAGGATCGATTGGAGGGATATTATTCCCACTCTTCGTAGGGCAGGTGCTCGATCATTTCAGGCAAAGCGGTAATCTGCATGTGGGCTATAATATTATTTTTATAGTTTGCAGTTGTGCCTACCTGTTGGCCTGGGCGCTCATGAATTGGCTGGCGCCAGGAATGAAACAGGTGACCGGGGTGGAAGAGAAGTATAAATCAAATTAAGGGTTCTGCGTCCTGGATCGCTGTCATTTAATTATTAAGAATTGCACGAGTAACGGATCGGCTTCAAAAAAATCGATTATAACGAGATTCTTGTGGATGATCAGGTGAGAAATCTCCTTTTCAATAAAAAGGATAGAAAACTCCTTTATTTATATTCCTGTATCTTTAGGAAGAAAGAAACGCAGAGGTAACACAGAGATAGCACAGAGATACGCGGAGGTACGCAAAGATAACGCAGAGACACGCAGAGATATATAGGATTTTTCTCCGTGTCCCTCCGTGTAATATTTTTCCGTGTCCTTCCGTGTTAATACATATTATTTACGCTAAAAAAGGAGTTTAAATGGACACGTCAATCTTAATTGCAATCGGCGCGGTAGTGGTATTTTTCTTCATGGGTGTGAAGATAGTGAGGCCCACGCACCGGGGTCTGATAGAAAGGCTGGGCAAATATCACAAGTTTGCCAAACCCGGTTTTCATTGGATCATACCGTTTATCGACAAGATGTATGAAGTGAATGTTACGGAGCAGATGGTGGACGCGCAGCCCCAGGAAATCATCACGAACGATAACCTGAATGCCAGCGTGGATGCCCAGGTCTATTTCAGGGTATTGGAATCGGAAGAGAGTGTGAAGAGCTCTCTGTACAATGTCAATAATTACAAGTCGCAGATTGTGAACCTGGCGCGCACCACGCTCAGGAATATCATTGGCACACTCACGCTGAGATCGGCCAATAGCGAGAGGGGAAAAATCAACGCGGAATTGCATGGTACACTCCGCAATGAAACGGAGAGCTGGGGCATTGTAATTGTGAGGACCGAATTGAAGGAAATTGATCCGCCACATGACGTACAGGAGACCATGAATAAAGTGGTGAAGGCCGAAAATGAAAAGATAGCCGCGATCGACTATGCCACGGCGGCCGAAACGGTGGCCGATGGTGTGAAGCGGGCAAAGATCAAGGAAGCGGAGGGATATAAACGCGCGAAAATTTTGAGCGCAGAGGGGGAGGCAGAAGCAATTAAGCTGGTGAATGAGGCGGCCGATCAATATTTTACGGGTAACGCCCAATTATTAAGAAAACTGGAAGCGGTTGAGAATTCGCTGAAGTCGAATGCCAAAATAGTGGTACCTACGGGATCCGAGCTGGTGAATATTATCGGCGAAATGGCCGGGGTCTTGCCACTTCATACCAAGAAGGGAGAAAATCCCTGATGCAATAATAGTAGGAGGAGTCAATTATTTTTTTTCGGCTAACTTTAGTGCGAAAAGAAATTTACATGAGAAGATTCTTCCTTGTTCAGTTACCGGTGCTGATGCTCGCCATGCCGGTTTTCGCGCAATCAAACGGGAATAGCAGTTCTGCCGCTTCCACGGGAGCATTCAACCAGGTTAAGACAGCCAATGGTATAGTGGAAGGGAATATAGAAAAGGACGGGATTCTGTGTTTCAAGGGAATTCCTTTTGCCGCTCCGCCCGTGGGAGAGCTGCGTTGGAAGGAGCCGCAGCCGGTGAAGAATTGGGCAGGTGTGCGACAAACGAAAAAATTCGGGCCCAGTCCCATGCAGTATGCCGTATTTGGCGACATGAATTTCAGGGGTGATGGCATGAGTGAGGACTGTCTATATCTTAATGTATGGTCTCCCGTTAGGAAGAATAAGAAACTACTACCCGTTCTGGTATATTTTTATGGTGGAGGCTTCGTGGCCGGGGATGGATCGGAGGCAAGATATGATGGTGAGAGTATGGCCCGAAAAGGGATTGTGGCCCTGACAGTAAATTACCGTTTAGGCGTATTTGGATTCATGGCCCATCCCGAACTCACGAAGGAATCGCCGCATCATGCTTCGGGAAACTACGCGTTGTTGGACCAGGCGGCGGCATTGAAATGGGTTCGGCAGAATATAGCGGCTTTTGGAGGTGATCCAACGAGAGTTACTATTGCCGGTGAATCGGCAGGGTCCATTGCCGTTAGTGCTTTGATGGCGTCACCATTGTCGAAGAATTTGATTGCCGGCGCCATTGGTGAAAGCGGCTCTTTGCTGGGTGCGCTGCCGGCGGTTCCGCTTAGTACGGGAGAGCAGACCGGCCAGCAATTTGCAAGAGGCCTGGAGGCGAATTCCCTGGCAGATCTCAGGGCTATTCCGGCCGACAAGATCCTGGAAGCCTCGAAGAAATTCAATCCATTTCGTTTTTCCATGACCATTGACGGGTATTTTTTCCCCAAGAGTCCCTATGCCATTTATGAGGCAGGGGAGCAGGCCCATGTGCCCCTGCTGGTGGGTTGGAATTCGGAGGAAATGAATTATCGCGCGGTGATGGGAAATGAAAAGCCAACCAGGGAAGGCTTCACGAAAGCCGTGCAGAAATTATATGGAGATCGATCCGAAGAGGCCCTGAAAAATTATAACGTGGAAACAGACGCAGATATAGAGCAGGTGGCTACTGACCTGGCCAGCGACCGTTTCATTGCCTTCAGCACCTGGAAATGGGCCGAGCTGCAGGGCAAGACCGGTGGAAAGCCGGTTTACCGCTATTATTTTTCAAAGCCGAGGCCCGCCACTACTGCCTCCGGTAATATGCCGCCCGCCAAGGGAGCCGTACATTCCGCGGAAATAGAGTATGCCATGGGAAATCTGGCCAGCAATAAGGTGTATGCATGGACGGGGGATGACTATAAAGTGTCCCGATCCATGCAGGAATATTTCGCGAATTTCATAAAGAAAGCCAATCCAAATGGGGCCGGACTACCAGCCTGGCCGGCGGCCAATGCCGAAAAAAATATTCCGGTGATGCATATAGACGTAAATATCCGGGTAGAGCCCGATATGCATAGGGGGAGGTATTTGTTTATGGATGAGGGGGTTTCTAAATAGTGGGCGGTCTGGAAATGCAAACATCTCTTTGGGTGGACTGGTCGGCTTTCTGGATGATTTGAAGTTTCTTTTCCACGGAGAAACTACTCCTTGCTTTTCCCATAACCTAAATTTAGGTGACTAAATTGATTTCATAATCTTGTCCAGTTATTTAGGGGACTGGGACATTTGCAGCATTTAAGCCCAATTTGCTGTCAAGTTATTTATAGTAACTTCATTTTTATTTTGAAATTGCATTTATTAAACGATTAGCTGTCATGGATCTTCATTCTGACTTTACTGTTGAAGAACAAGAGATTATTTTACAGAAAGTTGCGGAAAGCGACCAGGAAGCATTTAAAACATTATATCTTTTTTTCAGCAAGAGACTGCTTCATTTTGCTTTTGCGATCGTGAAAGTAAAAGAATCCAGCGAAGAAATAGTAGAAGATGTTTTCATCAAACTGTGGAAATCCAGGGAAAATCTTGTTCATGTACAGAATATTAAAGTGTACCTCTACTCTGCTATTAAAAATACTTCGCTGAATTATATTTCAAAAAAGGCTAAAGAATGTATAACTGAGCCCTTTGATCATATTGATATTGAGCTTAGCGAAAGTCAGGATCCGGAAAAGATCATGATAACTTCCGAAATGTTCACAAGATTGCAAGAAGCTGTTGACACATTGGCTCCACGGTGCAAGATCATTTTCAAATTGATCAGGGAAGATGGATTGAAGTACAAAGAAGTAGCCGAAATACTTAATATTTCCGTTAACACCATTGACGCTCAAATGGCTATCGCCGTGAAGAAAATTGCTTTTGCTTTGAGGAATGAGGTTGAACAATTGAAAGAAATTAAGAAAGTTAAAGAATTGGACAATCCTTTTTGAGTTTCTCCATCCTTTTTTAACCCCTCCTGGCTTTTAGCCTCTTAGACCCTTTTAGCCTTTCCCCAAATTTTTTTCCATTCCTTTTAGTAGATATTTCATTTTCTGCTGTCTTATATTATAAGCCCCGATAAATTTTCTTCATGCATCAGGATAACCATGTTTGGATATTGATTGCTCGTAAACTTTCAGGCGAGGCCAGCCAGGCCGATCTCAGGGAATTAGAGGCCCATTTAGGTGAAAACGCCAGCGATCAATATCTCTTTGAAATGCTCAACACCTATTGGATGCAACATCCTGAAGGGCACCTGGTGAATAATAATGAAACAGAAGAAAGAATTACCCGCATAATTGCCGGAGGCGGTACTTCCTCAGAAGTTACCAGTGATCTGAACTCTCTGTCTCCAACATTATCACCTCCCCGATCCGGTGGTTTCAAGAAATGGGCCTGGGGCGGAGGTATTGCAGCAATAGTCGTTGCCGGAATATTGGTGTTTGTAAATGCTGGTAAAACTAATCACAAGCTGGTATCAAAGTCGGTTCAATCACAGCAAAGGGAAGTTATGGCCAAAAGAGGCACGAGGTCGAAGTTAATCTTACCCGATGGTACTCAGGTGTGGCTCAATGCAGACAGTAAGTTGACTTATCTCAATACTTTCAATAATGAGTTGCGTGAGGTAAATCTTGATGGCGAGGCTTTTTTTGATGTGGTAAAAGATGCGAAACGCCCTTTTGTTGTTCATACCTCCGGAATTGATATTAAAGTGCTTGGAACTGCTTTTAATGTGAAATCATACCAACAGGAATCAACCATTGAAACTACTTTATTAAGGGGTATGATAGAAGTGACTACAAGAGATGATACAAAAACTCCAAAGGTGATTTTGCGTCCTCATGAAAAATTGGTATTCAAAAAAAGTGATAACGAATTAAGCGCGGGTGATAAGATAGAAGTGAGGCCTAATCCAAAATCAGAAAAAGTTCAGGACGCGCGAATGGCTATAATTCCGGTGATTTCAAGACCTGACAGTGTTATGAAGGAAACTTCGTGGGTGTATAATAAGCTCGTATTTGAAGGGGAGAATTTTAAGGAAGTGTCATTGAAAATGGAACGTTGGTATAATGTGAGGATCGATTTTCGCGATGAAAAGTTGATGAGATATCGGCTTAAAGGGACATTTCAAAACGAGACCATTCAGCAGGCATTGGAGGCTTTGAAGCTAATTGCAAAGTTTGACTATGTTATGAATGGGAACGACGTGGAGATAGTAAGAAGTAAGGAATAGTGGATAAATAATTAGGCAACAGGCATAAGCAAAGGAGAGACCTGGTTAACCAACTAATTTATGAAGCTTTTCGTTTTAAATAATGTTCATTCGCGTTCATTAGCATAAAAAAACGGGAAATGCGGAAACATTCCCCGTTAAGGCTGAAACAGAAACTTGTTACGCATTGCGCCGCGGTTCAAGTTTCGTATTTATAACCTCAAAGACTAAAAATATGAAAAAAAACAATGCTCCTGGGAGTTTTACCCTCCCCCCTTTGCTCATTAAATTTTTAAGGGTTATGAAACTTTCCTTTTTACTGGTTTTATTGAGCGTTTGCCAGTTGCAGGCAAGAGTTTTAGGCCAGGGCAATATCACCCTTAAATTACAAAGGACCGAGATAGAGAAGGTTCTTAACAGGATTGAAAAAACAAGTGAATTCCGTTTCCTGTTCAATTATGAGTTGGGCGCGCTGAAGCAAAAAGTAGATATCAATGTAGAGAATTCGTCTCTTTCCGAAACATTGGAAAAGCTTTTTGCCAATACTGACCTTACATACAAAATTCTTAATGACAACCTGGTAGTGGTTTTATCGGGAACACTGGAAAAACAAGACATAAGGGTCACCGGCAAAGTTACCGGTGCTAACAATGAACCATTAGGTGGTGTATCCGTACAGGAAAAAGGTTCTAACAAGGGCACAACAACAAATAATAGCGGGGAATTTGCAATTACAGTTGCAGAAAAGGCCATCCTGGTATTTTCTTATATTGGATATGCAGACAAGGAAGTTGCAGTAGATGGTCAGAACGTTGTAAATGTACAGTTGTTTCCGTCGGATAAACAACTGGATCAGGTAGTGGTAGTGGGTTATGGCAGACAAAGAAGAAAAGATGTAACCGGAGCCGTATCCGTTGTTACTGCTGCGGACATAGCCAACCGTCCTATTGTAGATGCGGCTGAGGCATTGCAGGGAAAGGCTTCGGGTGTTCAGGTAACATCAAATTCGGGTAAACCGGGTGCCGGTTTAACTATTCGCGTCAGGGGTTCTTCCTCTGTAAGCGCGGGAAATGATCCTTTGTATGTTGTGGATGGTATCCCCATGACGGATATTTCTTCCTTCAGCCCTAATGATATCGAATCGATTTCTGTGTTAAAAGACGCGGCTTCGGCATCTATTTATGGAACGCGTGCGGCAAACGGCGTGGTGGTTATAACAACCAAAAAAGGCGTGTCGGGTAAGCCAAAGATCGATTTCAGCACCTATTATGGTACTACATCCACTACAAAGAAACTGGACGTATTGAACGCTAAGCAATATCAGCAATACATGGGTGAATTCTACAATAAATTACCCATTCCGCAACCCAATCCAATAACAGACTCTCTAATAAATGTCAATAATATAAACTGGCCTGATGAAGTTTTCAGACAAGGACACCAATCTAATTACCAATTAGCGATTTCCGGCGGAAGCGAGAAAACGCAGTATTATACTTCACTGGGATATAGTGACCAGGTAGGTACTATCAGGCCTTCCAAATTCGACAGGCTTACCGGCAGGTTAAATTTAACAACCAAGGCAACCGACTGGCTAACATTATCTACTTCAACAATCCTGTCTCGTACAAGGGATAATGATATCACAGATAATGCAAGTGTTGCAAGAGGCGGCGTGGTGTTATCAGCATTGGGAACTCCCCCAACTGTTGGTAAATACAATACGGAACCTGATAAATTTGGGCAGGTATCACAGAATCCTTACACCGGATGGGAAAACCCTCTGGGAGCTATTGAAGGTGTGTCGAACAAAAACACCAATGATCGTCTTGTTGCCAATATTGGCGCCGATATAAAGTTGTGGAAGGGATTCAGTTTTCAGTCCCGCTTTGGTCTTGATTACACCAACTATTTGGGAACTTATTTTCTTGATCCCTGGTTAACACAGTCAGGCAGGGATGGCAGTGGTAATTTATCTCAAACCACAAGTACTCAATCAACATGGTTAAGTGAACAGACATTGAGCTATGCTAAAAACTGGGGATCAAATCATTTAACGGCTCTTGCAGGATGGACCTCACAGGAATCTCATTGGGATCAAACCCAAATATCCGCAACACATATAGACACTTCATACAGGCATGAGTCATGGAATGAAATGTATACAAGGGCCACCACAAAAAACCCTGCCACAAAAAGCGTGGAAGAATGGGCCCTGATGTCTTACCTCGGTCGTATAACATACGATTTTGACGGCACATATTTATTCCAGGCTAACCTGCGTACTGACAAATCATCCAAATTTGCACCCGGTAACAGAACTGCTACATTCCCCTCTTTTTCTGCAGGGTGGAGAATATCACGAGCAAATTTCATGAGAAATGTTAATGCTATCAGCGATCTTAAATTGAGAGTAGGCTGGGGACAAAATGGTAACCAGGAAGGCCTTGGTAACTACGAATATTTGTCATTGATAGATATTGATCCAACCGGCGGTACACATCCCGCAACTATCG
>CALFNL010000201.1 GCA_937902875.1 uncultured Bacteroidota bacterium
ATGTTCTTTCAATTCCCGGCCATTCCCGGCTTCAAAGAGGATGGAATAATTTTCAAAGGAAGTAATCAGCTTGCCCAATGCGCTTCTCATTAGGGCATGATCATCAGCAATGGCTACCTGTATTTTTGTACTCCTGTTCATATCTTTTCCTCAGCATATTCCGGCAAAGGTAATTCAACCTTAACAGTAGTTCCCTGACCAGGCCGGCTATTAATGGAAACCACGCCACCAATCAGCTTGGCTCTGTTAAATAGACTCTTCAGCCCCACTCCGCTCGATGCCGAAGTTGATTCGCGCTTGGCATTCACATCAAATCCAACGCCGTTATCTCTGATTTGCATAACAAATCTATCGCCTGCAATATAGTTCAGGGAAGTATTTATTTGAGTGGCACGTGAATGTTTTAGAATATTGTTCACCAATTCCTGGAAGATTCTGAATATGAATATCTCTTTTTGTTCGCCCAGATGACATTCATCACCCTCAATATCAAACGCAATTTTCAACAGGCCGGTTCTTTGAAGGCTCTCCAGTTCGAATCTCACGGATTCAGCCAGTCCAACCTGCGCGATCCTGTCGGTGTGCATACTCTTGGTAAGATTCGCCAGGTCAAAAATGGCTTTATTCAGGATTTCACGTATGTGCTGAACGGATCCATAGGCCCCGTGATCCTGATCCAGTGGCAATACAGCCAGCGATAATTTCACAACCGAAAGCACCTGGCCAATATTGTCGTGCAATTCCTGCGCTATCACCTTCAGGGTATTTTCCTGGATCTCCAATTGTGAACGCAAAACCTCCTGCTCGTATTCGATCTTCATTCTGGCCAATTCCTGTTCCTGCCTGTGTTGCTTGCGTTGATACAAGAGCAGAATTGTGACGATAAACCCTACCAGCAGGAGTCCCAATACGCCACCTATTACGATGATAATATAAAATTCCTGATTTTGATCCGGCATAAAAATCCGATGGTAAATGATAAATATAAAAGAACGTTCATGATTGAGATAATAACCTGGATATCCAGGATAATCCTGACAGGAGGATTTTGCCAGAAATTAGCCACTGCAAAAAATGGGTAACTGCAACAGTAATAAAATAGCAAGCCTGAGCAAATCCAGAATGAAGGCTGACGAACCAGTTTGATTGAGTGATTAGACCTGAACAATTCTAAGAAATAGTAGATACAAGTGAGCACAACCAGAAGAGCACCGATGGAATAGGTTATAGTATGAAAATTATTTTTTTGAACAAATTGGATATTCAATAGCGCCAGCAGCGGGTAAATCCAAAATAATTGTCTCAATACCGTTCGGATCTTCGGATTCCTAATAACCCGGTAGAGCACCCACAAATAAAAAACATATTCAAGCGTAGTATAAACATTATAAAGCATGAGGGTGCGTTCACCCCGTTTACTTAAAACGAATCCGGACACTTCCATACCAAAAGCAAGGAATAAGAATATAGGGAAAAGCTTCAGGTACAATGGCGATTGTTTCTGAAAATACACAGCAATGCCAGCGAGGGCGCTTAAGAGTATAAATGATATATATACATCGGTGAGCATTTCGCCCCCAAATTAACTT
>CALFNL010000202.1 GCA_937902875.1 uncultured Bacteroidota bacterium
CATTTCATGAAATCGTGATCAATAATCGAGGAGTCCCCGCCCCGGTGCGTGTCATCACGGAACGGAACAACGGAATTGGTGGGCAGTGGCGACGCTGACCACGGCGAAAAGAGCGCCAACAATAAAAAACATATCCTAAAATCGTGATCAATAATCTGAATTGGTGGGCGGTGAGGACACCGCCCACGGCGGAAAATTGTGGTCAGTGGCGACACTGACCACGGCGAAAAGACACCAGCCAGGGCTTGAATATCACAATTGAAAAAAGAAGAAATACCCAAAGAATTCAAACTTTCCTTAATTTAACTTTACCACCTTAAGAACGTATTCTGCTTCAGAGCGGAAGAATTGCATGTTTCAAAATATAAGGAGGATTTTCTCCAACATTGTTTGCGTGGCAGAAATGGCAAATAAAGAATTAAAGGTCCGAATCTTAATATAGCAAGCATGATCGTAACCATAACAGTAAATCCTGCAATTGATAAAAGCACCAGTTTCCAGAAGCTTATTCCTGAAAAGAAAATGCGCTGTTCCAAAATGATTGTTGAAGCAGGTGGAGGTGGTATTAATGTAAGCAAAGTATTAAAGGAATTGGGTGGAGAAAGCATGGCAGTTTTCCCTTCGGGAGGTGCCAATGGAAAATTATTGGAACAAACTCTGTCAAATTCGAATATTCCTTTTAATGCAATCCCCATTGAAAATGAAACAAGAGAGAACTTTACGGCAACCGAATTGCTGACAAATGCTCAATATCGCTTTGTTATGCCAGGGGCTTCTCTAAACATTCAGGAGTTAAACAAATGTTTTAACGTAATTAAAGACATACACCCCAACCCGCACTTCATTGTATTCAGCGGAAGTCTGGCTCCTGGCATGGCAGATTCGATAGTCGCGCAATTTGCAGTGATGGCGAAAGAGTTGAACGCAAAATTCATCGTGGATACTTCAGGTGAGCCTTTGAAAAATGCAGTTAGAGAAGGCGTTTTCCTTGTGAAGCCTAATCTATCGGAATTGTGTTCCCTGGTGGGGAAAGAGTTTCTGGAATTGTCTGAGGTAGATAATGCCGCCAAATCAATTATCGAAAAAGGCCATACTGAGGTTATTGTTGTTTCAATGGGTCCATCGGGTGCATTATTAGTTACAAAGGACTTATGCAAGAGGGTACCCGCACCAATTGTGAAGAAACAAAGCACAGTTGGCGCAGGCGACAGCATGGTGGCCGGAATCTCTTTTATGTTAATGCAGAATAAACCATTAATTGAAGCTGTTCAATTTGGAGTGGCATGCGGCACGGCGGCCATCATGAACAAGGGCACTCAACTTTGCAGGAAGGAAGATGTTGGGAAGCTCTTTGATTGGATAAGGACTAATAGTAGCAATTAAAAAATACCCATCGCTCAGGGTCTGAGCACAGGCTTGGCGGCAATATCCTTCAGCCAGAGAATGACCGTTTCCCAAAGTCAGTATTTATTATTGGTCGGCGGGTGAGTCTCCAACTATGCTCAGGCTTCCCATAACTTAACAATTGCGTTTGGCCAGGCGAAACGTTCAAAATGCAGGTCATTTCCCGGGATTCCCCTTCGCCCCGCCTCAAAGTTCCCTGATTCTTGCAATGGATATTCCCAATAGGTCACGGGCAATTTCAATATTTACTCCTGATTTTTTTGCCAGCGCCTCAACATCCGGTTCCTTTCCTTCATTTATGTAGGGAAGTGCCATAGCCAACAGTTTATTGAGCTTGGCCATCTCTTTCTTAGATTCCGGAGAAGGCTTTTCAATGAATAAATCTTCGTACACATTTTGCATCGGTACCTTCTTAAATATATCCTGGATGGCTGTGTTTATGGATACATGTATCCGCGTAGCCGGGTCTACAGGAAAACTGTATCCATGTCTTTTGAGCTTCTTAACAAGCTCATCAAAGCCCTTGTCAGTATAAGCGCTAAGCAAAACAATCTCCCTGGATTCATCAAAATAAGCCGCCGCCACATGTGGGATTTTCTTCCATTCAGGATGGCTAATCCGGATTACCCCGAAGGCATATTCCAATTCAAAATTCCTTCTCAGCTTATCAGTATCCATCTCTTCAATTGGATGTTCTGCCTGCACCTGCAAGATTTCGTTCTGGCCATGAAAAGTCCGCGGATAATGCGACCCAATCGCCAGCATCATATAAGGTACAGGGTTCTCTTCCATATCGATTAGTAATTGATCGCAACTATTAATCAAAGGGTGAAAATCGGTCGCGAAAGAGAAAATATCATCGGCATTAAAACTCTGGTAACCGGTAACGGGACCATAGGTTTGCCAGCAAGAACCATTGAATGCAATCAGATTAAACCATAGAATAATTGATCTTTCCTTCAAACTATTGGAAATAGAAGGTGAATAAAGCAGAAATTTCCCTCCTGTAAAAACATCTTCCATTTCGTAAAAATCCTCATCCGGATTACCGGAAATAACGCTAAAGTTAAAACGCCAGGGATATTTGGCCTGCCGCACTAAAAATTCCTGCTGCTCTGCATCCAAACCCTTAACAGCGACATGTTTCAGGTATTTTTGTATAAGTCCTCCTTTCCTGAATATTCGATGGCCGATGTATTGGCACTTTAGCAGGCTTACCCAGTTTTTCGGCATAACCTTCGCAAGATGGCGATACCGGTGGAAACGCTTGTCAAATTCCAGTTCCAGCTTATCACGGCTTGCAGCATAATAAATCAGGAAATTATCCAGCACAATGGAGTACATTTCATTAATTCCCTTACAAATCTCACCTAGTCTGTTAAAATCAGTCATCGCTGAATTTTTTAAGAAATGGAAAATTATGAATTTATCAGAAATTGTGTATAGCGTCCATCCTGCGGCCCAAAATATTCACCTTTACCGGAATCATTTTGTTAAAAGAGGTTTATGAGCCGCTCTTAAAGGGTGCATTTCAAATTGTCGCTGGCTAGTGGGGACACCAGCCAGGGCAGTCCGCCGTGGTCGGTGTCCCCACCGACCACCGTCGTGAAATGGAAGACGATTTGAAATGCACCC
>CALFNL010000203.1 GCA_937902875.1 uncultured Bacteroidota bacterium
TATTCGGTCGCCTGGGAGCTTTGATTGGCAGGAAATACACTTTCCTGCTTACGCTGATTATAATGGGCAGCTCCACTTTCGCCATCGGGTTAGTGCCCGGATATGAAAAGATCGGCTTTGCCGCTCCTATAATTGTATTATTGCTTCGCCTCTTGCAGGGCCTGGCGCTGGGAGGCGAGTATGGAGGCGCGGCCACCTATGTTGCTGAATTCGCTCCTCCAAACAAGAGAGGATTTTACACTTCCTGGATTCAGACTACTGCTACACTGGGTTTATTTTTTTCGCTGGGGGTCATCCTGCTCACACGGCACTTACTGGATCCCGATATCAATAAATCCATCGAAAAATTCAACGCGTGGGGATGGAGGATCCCGTTCCTTGTTTCGATTGTGCTGGTGATCATTTCCATCTATATCCGGCTCAAAATGAAGGAATCTCCCATGTTCACCAGGATCAAATTAGAAGGAAAGGTTTCTGTAAATCCTCTAAAGGAAAGTTTCGGACATAAGATCAATCTCAAAATGGTATTGCTGGCTTTGTTCGGCGCCACCATGGGGCAGGGCGTGATTTGGTACACCGGTCAATTTTACGCTCAGAACTTTATTGAAACGGTATGCAAAATAGAATTTGATCAATCCAGGACCATACTGATCTGGGCCATACTTTTCGCCACGCCATTTTTTGTTGTGTTTGGAGGATGGAGTGATCGGATTGGCAGAAAATGGATCATGCTGGGAGGCATGTTGTTGGCCATTGTATGCTATAGGCCCATATACAAGAAATTCCTGGACTGGAGTAATATGGAACTGGCCCAGAAAACATCCCTGGCTTCTGAGGGTAATGCTGTGATTAAGAAAGACATGATTGGAGATGATTCCGTTTTTACCAGCACCACGCTTAAAACATTGATTGATGGCAGCAGCTTCAAAGAAATCAGATCTGATACCATGTCAATGAGCCAGGGGCTAAGCGCTATGCGTTCCAAGACAATTTATACAGAGAAAAAACTGGCGGGCCTGCTGTATTGGAAATTTGTGTTCCTGGTATTCATACAAATCATTTTTGTAACCATGGTCTATGGCCCAATTGCGGCATTCCTGGTGGAATTGTTCCCTACCCGTATCCGTTATACTTCCATGTCATTACCTTATCATATTGGGAATGGAGTTTTCGGAGGCCTTACCCCCTTCATCGCAGTATTATTAACTACCATCTATACCAGCAACAAGCTCGTGGGGCTCATGTATCCTATCATTGTTTCCTCGGTATGTTTTGTAATAGGCGTGTTGTACATCACTAATAAAATAGATCCTGATGTGAATGACTGAGCAGGTTTTTGAACCGCAAATGGAAATTCAGGGAAGATTGAAAAACGGAATTGATAACTTTAAGATATGAATCAAATCAAGAGATGGCTGGGCATTCTTTGGATCCTCTTGGGGCCATTGGCTATTTATTATCTAATCAAAACGGCGGCATCCGAAATAAAACTTAAACCGGTGCTTGATACCAAGATTCAGTGGGGTGTTTTCGTGATAGTCTTCATTCCGATTGCCATAGGAATGGTTATCTTCGGCTGGTATGCGCTCAAGGGTGAATACGACAGGCTTCCGGAAAATTCAAGGGATACCGAAATATGAAAAATCCAATTACCAGAGAAATTGTGCAATCAAATCAGGTTCCCCCTTTCCATTCAAAATAAATTGCATCTTATATTCATCCATCAGCATACAGAACCATGCCAACAGGTGGATTTTTGTGTAGTCCTCCCTTTCACGTAGGTTTGCTCCCATGTCGATTGAAGTCATTAATCTCACCAAAATATATGATGGCCAAAAAGCCGTGAATAACATTTCTTTCAGTGCGAAGAAGGGAGAGATAGTGGGATTCCTGGGACCCAATGGCGCCGGCAAATCCACCACTATGAAGATCATTACAGGCTTCATGGTACCGGAACAAGGAACAGTAAATGTTTGCCAGATTAGCGTGTTGGAGCATCCCAAAGAAACCAAGGCTAAGATCGGCTATCTCCCCGAATCGAATCCGCTTTATCTTGATATGTATGCAAGGGAATACCTGGCTTTTGTGGCAGGTGTTTACAAGGTTCCGCATAAAAAAGACAGAATAGAAGAAGTGATAACTCTTACCGGATTGATGCCTGAATCGAGGAAAAGGATTGGGCAATTATCCAAAGGCTATAAACAAAGAGTAGGCCTTGCGGCGGCACTCATTCACGATCCTGAGGTTTTGGTGCTGGATGAGCCTACAACCGGTCTGGATCCAAACCAGATCATAGAAATAAGGGATCTTATCAAGGGCCTTGGCAGGAATAAGACGATATTATTTTCCACCCATATATTACAGGAAGTGGAAGCCATTTGCGACCGCGCGATTATCATTAATAAAGGTTCCCTGGTTGCCGATGATTCAGTACAAAATCTGCAGAAAAGAAATCCCAATAGTCAGATACTTCTGGTACAATTCAAGGAAGAAGTGGATATGGCCAGCCTGATCAAACTGCGGGATGTTCAGCATGTGGAAGAATCACCTAAGGCCGGTTCAGGCACTGGCGGCATTTACAAAATAGACAGTTCGAATCCCGAATCTGTTCGCAAACAATTAATGGAGATGGCTTTGCAGAATAATTGGAACATCGTTTCTTTGCAAAGCGAAAACAGGAGCCTGGAAGAAGTTTTCAGGAGTCTTACCAATGAGAAGAGCCGCTAGTATAAATTTTTCCTTATTTCGGAATGATCAGGAAAGAGTGGAGGGGCCCGAGATCCGTGAAAAATCAAACAAAAATTGGAAAAAATTTCAATATTAAAAATCAATTAAACTAATACAATTAATCATTTTATGAGTTCTATTGCGCATATACATGCAAGGCAGATCCTGGACAGCCGTGGCAACCCTACAGTTGAAGTTGACTTAGTAACTGATGAAGGAGTTCTTGGCAGGGCAGCGGTACCCTCAGGAGCCTCTACCGGTAAACATGAAGCAGTGGAACTTCGCGATGATGACAAGGCCAGGTACCAGGGCAAAGGAGTGTTGAAGGCTGTGCAGAATGTGAATGAAATCATTGCGGGACATCTGGCCGGAGTTGAAGTAACGAGCCAGGCATACATTGACCAGCTTATGGTAAAATTAGACGGCACCGAAAACAAAGCCAAACTTGGAGCCAATGCAACGCTTGCTGTGTCGATGGCTGCGGCCAAGGCGGCAGCACAGGAATCGGGGCTCACCCTGTTTCGTTACCTGGGTGGCGTAAATGCTACGGTGCTTCCTATGCCTTTAATGAATATCCTGAACGGAGGAGTGCATGCAGACAATAAAATAGATTTCCAGGAATTCATGATCGTGCCTGTTGGCGCCACCTCATTCAATGAAGCACTACGCTGGGGTGTTGAAATATTCCATACGCTCAAGACGGTTCTCAAGAAAAAGGGATATAGCACCAATGTAGGTGATGAAGGCGGTTTCGCACCCGATATAAAAAGCAATGAAGAGGCAATCGAAACAGTTTTACAGGCCATTGAAGCAGCAGGATATAAGGCAGGTGAACAAATTGGAATCGCTATCGATGCCGCCAGCAGCGAAATGTTTGACGACAAGACCAAAACTTACAAATTCTACAAAAGCAGCCAGAAATCAATCAGTATCGATGAAATGGTGGCTTACTGGGCCGGCTGGGCGAAAAAATATCCCATCATTTCCATCGAAGACGGGATGGCGGAAGAGGATTGGGATGGATGGAAAAAACTCACGGAAGCCCTTAGCAAGAATGTTCAACTTGTAGGAGATGACCTTTTTGTGACAAATACCCGAATACTAAAACGGGGCATTGACAATAACATCGCGAACAGCATCCTGATCAAGGTGAACCAGATTGGCACTGTAACCGAAACCATCAATGCGGTGCAAATGGCCCAGGCCAATGGGTATAATACCATCATTAGCCATCGCAGCGGAGAAACCGAGGATACAACCATTGCTGACCTGGCAGTGGCATTGAATTGTGGCCAAATTAAGACCGGCTCAGCATCCAGAACCGACCGTATGGCCAAATACAATCAATTGCTAAGGATCGAAGAAGTTTTGGGTGAAAATGCCATTTATCCAAAAGGAAAAATTAAATTTGGGAAATAGAAGGCAGTGAATCTCCCTGGTTTGGCTTCATAGAATCAGGGTAGAGCGGCCGCATTCAGAAGACTCTAATGAATTTCCAGCAGTATATACCATCCTGGTTAAAGAATAAATATATGTTAACCCTCAGCGGGTTCATCATCTGGCTGGTATTCTTTGACCATAACGACATATTCCTTCAAATGAACCGATCTTCTGAATTGAGGGAATTGAGAAAGAGCAAGGCCTACTACGCCCAACAGATAGAAATCGTGAAAAAAGACCTTTCCGAACTTCAAAACAACCCTGCGTCCATTGAAAGGGCTGCCAGGGAGAAATATCTGATGAAAAAAGATAATGAAGATCTCTACGTTTTCGAAGAAAAATAGCAGTTTTCCAAATTTTTGGGAGATTTCCACAATATTATATTTCATCTGTCGTTTTATACTCTGGACGGTTCCTATATCCCCTCCCCGTTGTTAAGCACCAAATCCGTAAAATCTAAATATCCTCCAGCAACTAATGAATTGACGCCAATTCTAAAAAAGGATTGCTTATGGATATTTTTACACCCGAAGACATGATACGTTACTTGTACAATGAAACTTCAGCCGAAGAAACAGCCGCAATAAGGCTGGCTTTGGAATCAGACTGGTCTTTACGCGAGAAATTTGAACTCCTGAGGAGATCTGTTGAGAGCCTGGACCATATTGTCCGTTCTCCTCGTGCCAAAGTCATTAATTCCATCCTGGCCTATGCCGGAATAACCAAAGTAGTAGAGCAGGCATAATATTCCTGCCGCTTACTGTATTTTCGCAGTCTTTTGAGAGCTTCAAATGACACGAAAAGAACGTTATCAATTTGTAATTCAATATTTCCAGGAGCATGCTCCGGAACCGGAAACGGAATTAACATATGATAACCCATTTCAGCTTCTCGTTTCCGTAATTCTTTCTGCACAATGCACCGATAAGCGTGTGAATATGACCACG
>CALFNL010000204.1 GCA_937902875.1 uncultured Bacteroidota bacterium
GCTTCATAAGGATTTAGAGCAGGCGAATTGATATTAATGGCCTCTTCTTCCATTTTCTTCACGTTCTTGAGCGTGCTGAAATAGCTTGCCCCCGAGCCAAAATCATACCTGTTGTTGCCATAATAGTCATAGTTGATGATGAAATACTGACACCATTTTTCATAATCGCTATATGGCTGGTCATACATGTCGTACAATACCCCATTCAGCAATAATGAAGGTGGCACAGCTATCGGCTTATTGGGATTCTGGTTCAGATCATTGAATGATTTCTTACAGCCAGGCGCAATAACGCTGATAACGATTGCCGCAATTGTTATATGGATTAACTTTTTCATATTGAATAGTATTGACGATAATTTAGAACACAACATTTAGATTAAATCCAAGGCGGCGGGTGGTGGGTGATTGCAGACCCGTGCCATCCGTGGCATAATTGTATTGATCCAGGTCCACATCCTTAAAGCGCTTGTCTTTGTAGAAGTAGATCAGGTTTCTTGCTACCACTGAAATTGTCACTTTGTTTATGAAACTCTTCGCCAGCCACTTGGCGGGGAAATCATACCCCAGGGAAACTTCCCTGAGTTTCGCGAAGGTCTTGCTCATCAGGTTAGCCTCAGAAATATTGTAGTATTTGCTCACGTAATCCTGAACGTGGGTAACCTGGGTATTGGGCGAAAAGGTCAGGTCCTTGTAATTGATAATATTTCCTGAATTGTCATAATTGATGGGTACGCCATTGGATACAACAACGCCTTCACCAACATAAGATCCAGGGAATGGATTTGGACTATTGTTGTCGCCTGCATGGTCATTGTCATCTTTTCTTGCCGCTCCAAGTGCGCCTTGTACTGTTTCAATATTTCTTCCGCCGCGCATGGTCTTATTGTGCATATAGTCGGTTGTTACGCCACCAACGCTTCCATCAAACTGAAATCCCAGGGTAAGGCTTTTCCAGCTCACTTTATTATACACGCTCCATGCAAAATTTGCATTTTCATTGCCGAGGAACTGCGCAACCGGATTAGACAGAGGTTTACCCGCATCATCATTTATGATCTTTCCGTCGCTTGTCTTCACAAAAGCGCTTGTGTAGAGCTTGTCAACACGATCTCCTTTGTGAAAGAATTCATTGAATACGTCCTGGCCGGGAGGTAATTCGAAATATTTATCCTGGTAAGTGGACCAGTTGACCAATATATTCCAGGAAATATTCCTCGACCTGTAAGGTGTTCCGGTTAAAGATAGCTCGTAGCCGGTTTTTTTGGTTTTCAGGCCGTTGATATAAAAATAATCATATCCTGTAGCAGAAGAAATAGGGTTTCTCAGAATCTGTGGCCCGTCAATATATTCGAATGCCGTGGCGCTTAATCCAAGCCGGTTATTCATGAAACGAATGTCAAAGCCTCCTTCATAATTCACACGATTAAAGGGTTTGATATTCGGATCATAGATATTTGAAGTGTAATAGGCTGCGGTTTGATTGTTATATGGCTTTGAAGTTGAATATACCGCTATTAGTGAATAGTTAGGTCCACCATAGGGGGATTCATAGTTGTTCCCATACCCTAGCGGATAGTCGAATATAGATGTTCCCGCGCTACCCGATCCAAATGCGGAAATGGAATTGAATGGCGCTGCCCCGATAGTAGCTGATGTGGCATCGCCCCTCACTGCGGCATAAGAAGCTCTCACCTTCAGGTATGAAATAAATTCGGGAAGATTTGTATAGTCAGAAATCACCGACGCGGCGGATAAACTGGGATAGAAATAGCTGTTGTGCGATTGAGGCAGGGCAGTTGATTTGTCAACGCGGCCTGTTGCGGAAACCGTTGCATATTTGCCAAAAGACAAGTCAAGAGAATAATATGCGCTGTACACCCGCATGTCGGAAACAAAGCTATTTGACTGAATGGGATTCTTGGAATTGCTGAAACTGTAAACATTGGGAACGTTCAGGTAATCCGTGGATGTCCAGTTGGAATTGTAAGCAAACAGCCTCGCATTGGCACCTACCAGACCAGACAGGTAGAAGAAATGTCTTATGGTATAATTATAATTTAGTTGAACGTCCGTATTGTTTTCAAACAAGCTTCTCCGGTCTTCTCTGTAGTCCCCCGAATTTTCTTCGCGGCCATATGGATGCGCGGAGAAAGGCATTTTTTCAGTCCTGAGCAATTCATAGCCCGTTATCTGAGTTCGGGCATTGACATTAAGATGGTCATTGATCTTGTAGTTGGCGGAAAGGTAACCGTAAAGATCATTCTTATAATGCCCTCTCAGCCATTCATTCACCATGAACCAGGGGTTATGGTAGCGCTGGTATTCCGCGAATATGGATTGCGTCCCCACTTTACCCGGTTGCCAGATCCCCTTAATATCCGGAGCCTGTACATCCCAGTCGGCTCCCGTCCAAACAGCAATATTATATAATAAGCTATTGGGACCATAATCCACGTCTGGGAAATTGGGGCTGTACTGCCTGTTGAAATTCAGGTTGGCATCTATTTTCAGACGCTTGCTGACATTGTAGGAGGCGTACATATTGAAATTAGTAATATTCAGTTCGTTGTTGGGGATAATGCTTTGCTGGTAGGAATGTGACAACGAAAAGCGAATATTGTAATTATCGCCTGCGGCACTCAATGCGATATTATTTGTGGATTGAAAACCAGTTCTTAAAAAACGATTGAGGTTATTCGCGCCCCTTGCCACCCAGGGAGTAGGCTGTATATGGCCGGTCCAGGTGAGACCTCCAGGGAAAGTGGTCACATAAGTTTGGTTGGGATCAACTTTACCGTCGTATTGAGGAAGCAGCTGTCCTTCGAAGCGTGGCCCCCATACATCATAATCATTGTCGTTCAATCCTCCGCCTTTGCCATCACCAAAGGAATAGAGCTGATTTTCACCGGGGCCGTATTCATATTGAATTCTTGGGAAGGCCAGGAATCCCTTGTCAATGACATTGCTGGAATTGAGTTCAACCGTAAATCCCTTGTCCCTTGCCTTGCTTCCTTTTTTTGTAGTTATCAGGATGGCTCCAAATTGCGCCCGGCTTCCATATAGTGCTGCTGCCGTTGGCCCTTTCAGTACCGTATAAGTTTCGATGTCATCCGGGCTTATATTCCAGGTATCAGAACTGATGGGGATACCATCTACAACAAATAGGTTGATCGGGTTACCTCTCAACAATACCGTTGGCTTGCGTAATAGCTCCGCGGATGGACCAACCGATAAACCCGCAACTTTGCCGGTCAATCCCGAAATCGGATTCTGATCCCTGGCTTTTACCAGGTCTTCTCCCTTCACTTCCTGAATAGAATATCCAAGTCTCTTGATTTCCTTCCTCACCCCAAGTGCGGTTACCACTACTTCACTTAGTCTGTCGCCTGCCCATAGCATGACGATATTAATGGTTTGCCTTCCGCCAACCTGAACTTCCTGTGTTTCGAAACCTACGAAACTGAATACCAGGGTAGCAGTTGAAGGTGCACTGAGGCTGAAGTGACCTGCCTGGTCAGTACTGGTTCCGTTTCGGGTGCCTTTCACCTGCACTGAAACTCCTGAAAGGGGGGAATTTGTAGAATCCCTGATTATGCCACTGATCTCCGTTTGGGCAAAGGATGCATTCCACCCGAAGAGAACAGCCATGCCAATGAGCACCACAGGCCGAAATAGTTTGAAGACTGGTTTCATAAACAGTTTTTTTTGGTATTTTTTGAAATGCGAAGTTCCATTTCTGTCTTATCCTAAATTTAGTCTAAGTATTATGTAATAGTTAACTTATACAAAACTTTATTTACGCATACGGTTGCACATGACCTTTATTTAATTTTTATTCAAAATGGGGCTCCTTACATAAAAATGAAATCGATTCCATCAATTATAAGAGCCAGGATTTGCAATTAAATTTATTTACATAACGAGCGATGAAAATGCTCTTTTTTGCATATCAAAGCCGGGCAAAAAAATATAACACAGGCGGGAGGCAGGATTTGGGTTAAAATTCCATGATCTGCTTCACCTGCAGATTAAGAAATGAGAAGGCCTTTTGCCGGCCTGGTCACCATTTCTACAATCCGCTTCTCTGATTTTTAGTGAATTTAGTATTTTTAGGCATCTGTCTCCGCCATTTTGCTGCGCGGAATGCTTAATTCAGTTCAACAGGGATCCTGGCGGTCAATATTCACCTCCTTATAGCATGGGAATGAACTGGAAGACAAGGAAATGGATTCTTGAAGCGCATTGAGAATCAACTGACTTGCTCAATTATTCATTTGTTGAGAGTTTCACATTTAGCTGGGTACCATGAATGAGGTTAATGACAAATGCAGGATACTTAATGGTTTAGGTTTGAATCCCCACTATGAGTGAAGTAATTTTTTTGAGGTGTCAGGCTTTCACACCGTGATCAACCTAATATGGCAGGATTCATGCATTTTATGGCAAGATCAGAGTTGCCGACAAAGTTCAGGTGCCATGGGCTTCTTTTGCAGGATTGAGTTACAACTAATTATCGCAGATTTCCAAAAGCAAGGAAATAATAACCATCCATAAAGAGCTGCGATCATAGCGGCTGGTTCACATATTTTTCATCAATAATGATAAATGCTTAGTGGCGAAAACCCTGCGAAATATATTGCAGTAAAAACTTTTGTTACTTGCAAAAAGGATAAAAAAAATATATCTTTATTTAGACACTTCCTCATCGCTAACCCGTTTACTCTACCAATCTTATTTTTCTCCGCAGACCTATTTGTTCACACTGCATTTTCAAAAATTCCTATTGGGTCAGTACCAATATCCCGCTTCAGGATATATTGTTGTTTTCAGGAAAACAACATTATAAAATAGGAAACCTTATTCTGCAAAAAAACTAAGAGGAGGTCGTTATGGAAAACAAA
>CALFNL010000205.1 GCA_937902875.1 uncultured Bacteroidota bacterium
CAGGAACTATATTATCCGGCGATCATGCAGGCACTGGTTGACCTGCATTACGACTGATTTGTGGCACAGGAATTCATCCCTACGGCCAAAGACGCACCCGGACAATTGGCGGCGCTTCAAAAAGCGGTGCAAATTTGTGATGTGTGATTGCAGCTGCAGTCAATAATCGGATCTTGAGTGATAATAATCATAAAAGTATTCAATACCTATTGAGTTGGATCAGGACGCAAAAAGATGAGCTCATGAAAAACCTTTACAAAAAGGGAGGCCTTCCTTTCGGGTCCATTTTACAAATGCCCGCTCAAGCTAACCTTAAAAAAATCTTTTAATGCTGCCGTAACGGGGTCAGACTATCAAGCCAATGGCCTGGTGAGCATCATTACTTTTTTAATCGACCAACAAGACATATTATTTAAACAACTACTAATTCAAAAGACTATGCCCGAAAACGTTTTTGATGCCATCGTAGTAGGTTCAGGTATTAGCGGAGGCTGGGCCGCAAAGGAATTAACCGAAAAAGGATTGAAAGTATTAATGCTTGAGCGCGGACGCGATATCGTTCATGTAAAGGATTATGTGAATGCCAACAAGGATCCCTGGCAGTTTCCTCATCGTGCCAGCCGCCCCACCCAGAAAATGAAAGACGATCATCCTGTTTTGAAACGCGACTATGTGCTGAATGAAAGTAACCTGGATTATTGGGTTGACGAAAAAGAAAGCCCCTATACAGAGGTGAAAAGATTCGATTGGTTCCGTGGATACCATGTGGGTGGACGTTCGCTCATGTGGGGGCGCCAAAGCTACAGGTGGAATGATATGGATTTTGAATCGAATGCGAAAGATGGCCATGGTGTGGATTGGCCCATCCGCTATAAAGAAATTGCTCCCTGGTACGACTATGTAGAGCGTTTTGCCGGAATCAGCGGCTCCAAAGAAGGCCTTCCCCAATTGCCCGATGGACAATTTCTGCCTCCAATGGAAATGACCTGTGTGGAAAAAGATGTTTCTGCCCGTATCAAAGAAGTTTATAAAGGAAAGCGAAGCATGATCATCGGCCGGGTGGCAAACCTCACCGCTCCTCTTCCAGGCCGAAGCTCCTGCCAGTACAGGAATAAATGCTGGCTAGGCTGTCCCTTTGGTGCTTATTTCAGTACCCAGTCATCTACCCTGCCGGCAGCCATGAGTACAGGAAGATTGACCATGCGCCCCTGGTCCATCGTAACCAGGATTCTCTACGACAAAGACAAGAAAAGAGCGACTGGTGTGGAAGTACTGGATGCGCAAACCAATAAGACTTATGAATTCAAATCCAGTATTGTATTTGTGAATGCCTCAACCCTTAACTCAACCTGGTTGCTCATGAATTCCGCCACTGATATATGGCCCGATGGATTGGGCAGCAGCAGCGGAGAATTGGGTCATAACCTGATGGATCACCACCTGGGTGTGGGTGCAGGTGGAACTGTGGAGGGTTATGAAGACAAATATTATTATGGCCGGCGTGCCAATGGAATTTATATTCCGCGTTACCGGAATTATTTTGGAGAGAAGAGAGATTATCTCCGTGGATTTGGCTACCAGGGAGGCGGCAGCAGGCAGGGCTGGAGTCGCAATGTGGCAGAACTATCTATTGGAGTAGGGTTGAAAGAAGCCCTCACCGAACCGGGACAATGGTCAATGGGCGTTGGAGGATTTGGAGAAATTCTTCCTTACCACGAAAATAAAGTGACACTTGACAAGACCAGGAAAGATAAATGGGGCCTGAATGTATTAGCTATCGATTGCGAGCTGAAGGAAAATGAAAAGAAAATGAGGAAGGATATGCTGAATGACGCTGTGGAAATGCTGGAAGCCGCGGGTGTGAAGAATGTTAGAGGAAGAGATGGAGACGGAACTCCCGGAAGAGGGATCCATGAAATGGGAACGGCTCGAATGGGCAAGGATCCAAAAACCTCGGTACTGAATAAGTGGAACCAGGTTTGGGATGCGAAGAATGTATTTGTTACATACGGAGCTGCCATGGCTTCGGCCAATTGTGTTAATCCATCATTGACCTATATGGCTTTAACCGCCCGTGCCGCTGATTTTGCGGTTAGTGAACTGAAGAAGAAAAATCTTTAGAGCAGGAAGGACGGATCCGATATGTAAAATCTTGTTTTAGGCAGATTGAACCTATAATATTAAATAAACTGAAAGCTATGCCGGGCGATTCAACTATAGTCAATATAAATTCCACTGGAAAAGATCAGAACAGTTTCGATGCCATTGTGATTGGCTCAGGCATCAGCGGCGGCTGGGCGGCCAAGGAATTGTGCGACCACGGTTTGAAAACACTGATACTGGAAAGAGGGAGGGATGTAAAACATATTAAAGACTATCCCACCGCCACGTTGAATCCATGGCAATTCCCGCATCGAGGCAGAATGCCTTTGGAAGTGGAAAAAGAAAATCCCATTTTATCCAGATGCTATGCATACGGAGAATCTACAGATCATTTTTTTGTAAAGGACAAAGAGCATCCTTATACGCAGGAAAAGCCATTCGACTGGATCCGCGGCTACCAGGTAGGCGGTAAATCACTGCTATGGGCCAGGGCAACGCAACGATGGAGCAGATTTGATTTTGAAGGGCCGGCAAGAGACGGATTTGCTGTTGACTGGCCGATTCGCTATGAAGATATTGCTCCCTGGTATAGTCATGTTGAGAAATTTGCAGGCATCAGTGGCAACTACGACGGGTTGGAAACATTACCCGATGGAGAATTTCTGCCGCCCTGGGAATTGAATTGTGTGGAAAAGGAATTACAGCAAAAAATAAACAGTTCCTATAATGATCGCTATGCCATTATCGGGCGATGCGCACATCTTACAAAGCCTAAGGAAATACATTTACAACAAGGCCGTGGGCAGTGCCAGGCCAGAACTCTTTGCGAAAGAGGATGTCCCTATGGTGGCTATTTCAGTTCTAATGCTTCCACCCTGCCCTGGGCCGCGAAAACGGGTAATCTTACCCTGCGTCCTCAATCGGTTGTGCATTCCATAATTTATGACGAACAAAAAGGAAAGGCTGTGGGAGTTAAGGTCATTGACGCGCAAACCAAAACGGCCACAGAATTTTTCGCGAAAATAATTTTTGTAAATGCAGCCTGCCTCAACAGTAACCTGGTGCTGCTGAATTCAACTTCCAAGAGATTTCCCAATGGACTCGGAAATGATTCAGGTGTACTGGGAAGGTATATGGCTTTTCATAATTACAGGGGCACCATTACTGCGAGTGTTGAGGGTCATGAGGATCAGTACTACTATGGTAGAAAGCCCACGGGTGCTATGCTGCCCAATTTCCGCAATGTTAGAAAGCAGGAAAAGGATTTCCTCCGGGGGTATATGATGCATTTCAGCTCTTCGAGGGGGCATGGAAACAGCAAAGATGATATTGGTGCGGAATTCAAAGAGTCCATCACAGAAGCCGGCCCCTGGGGCGTATTCATGATGATGCAGGGAGAAACCATTCCCAAATATGAAAATCATGTGCGGTTGAGTAAGGATCAAAAAGACGAATGGGGCATTCCGCAATTGGTCACTTCCATTGGTTATGACGACAATGATGAAAAAGTACTGAAGGATTTCCTGGAACAAGGCTCCGAGATGCTGGATAAGGCCGGATGCAAAAATATTCACCAGCACGACAGTAAGCAGGCTCCCGGATTGGATATCCATGAAATGGGCGGCATTCGAATGGGAAAGGATTCCAAGACATCCATGTTGAATAAATGGAACCAGGTGCATAGTTGCCAGAATGTTTTTGTTACCGATGGAGCATGCATGGCATCCACCAGCACCCAGAATCCATCCCTCACGTTTATGGCAATTACGGCGAGGGCTGCAAATCATGCTGTGGAGGAATTGAAGAAGGGAAATCTGTAAAAGAGAAACTGCATGAGAATTGAAATGAAAGAAAAATAACCCGAATTCCTTTCAAATGCGCTGAACTAATGTATGCGCTGCCAAAGGGGTTTTACCAGAAGGGCTTAGGATGAGAAAAAAAAATTGTATTTAATAATCAAAGCCAGGCCAGAAAAATATATGCCACAGGATTCATTAAACATTAACGGAAAAGCTGCTCAGCAAAATACTTATGACGCTATCGTGGTGGGATCGGGAATCAGTGGGGGATGGGCCGCAAAAGAGCTCTGCGAAAAGGGATTGAAGACATTGATTTTGGAACGCGGCAGAAATATAGAGCATATCAAGGACTATACTGATACTACCAAAGACCCCTGGGAATTAAGACATCATAACAGCATCACGGAAGAAGACAGAAAGAATTGTCCCATTCAAAGCAGGATTTACGCCTACGATGAAGTGTCTAAACATTTTTTCGTGAACGACCTTGAAAACCCATACAACCAGGTGAAGCCATTCGACTGGATCAGGGGCTACCATGTAGGTGGACGTTCACTTCTCTGGGGCAGGCAATGTTACCGCTGGAGCGATCTGGATTTTGAAGCCAATTTGAAGGATGGACATGGCGTTGACTGGCCCATCAGGTATAAGGATATTGAGCCATGGTATGATTATGTGGAGCCATTTGTTGGCATCAGCGGCTCCAGGGAGGGCCTTCCGCAGCTTCCTGATGGAAAATTCCTTCCTCCCATGGAAATGAATTGTCTTGAAAAACATGTGGCCGCAAGAATCAAAGAAAACTTCAACGACAGAGTGATGATCATTGGCCGTAGTGCCAACCATACTCAAAAAGTGGGGGACCGAGGGCCCTGCCAATATAGAAACAAATGCCAGCAGGGCTGCCCTTTTGGGGGTTATTTCAGCAGCAATTCGGCCACCCTGCCGGCGGCTATGAAAACAAATAATCTCACGCTCCGTCCTTTTTCAATTGTGATGGGAGTTATTTATGACAAGGAAAAGAGAAGAGCGAAAGGAGTCAGAATCATGGATTCGGAGACCCGGAAAACGGAAGACTATTTTGCAAGGATCATATTCCTGAATGCTTCTACCCTGGGAACCACATCCATATTGCTGAACTCAGTTTCAGATGCTTTTCCCGAAGGTTTGGGTAATAGCAGCGGCCAGGTTGGTCATAACCTGATGGATCATCACTATGGAGTAGGCGCCTATGGCAGTTTTGATGGATTCGAAGACCAATATTTTTATGGAAGAAGGCCGAATGGAGTTTATATTCCACGTTTTCGTAACGTGAATGATAAAACGAAACGTTCTGACTACCTGAGAGGGTTCGGTTACCAGGGCGGCGCCGGAAGGGGGAGGCCCTGGATTGCGGATGGCGTAGGCGCTTCCTTAAAGGAACAATTGCTTGAACCAGGTAAATGGAACATGGGAGTAGGATCCTGGGGTGAGCATCTGCCCTATTTTGAAAATAAAGTGACCATCAATAAGGAGAAGAGAGACAAATGGGGGATGCCCACCCTGGATATAGATTGCGAATTCAAGGAAAACGAAAAGGCAATGCGCAAGGATATGATGATTAGCGCGGCGGAAATGTTGGAGAAAGCCGGATTAAAAGATGTGAACACTTATGATAATATGCCGGCTCCCGGTTTTTGTATTCATGAAATGGGAACAGCAAGGATGGGTCGCAATCCCAAAACTTCTGTGCTGAACGGGAATAACCAGATGCATGAAGTGAAGAATGTATTTATTACGGATGGCTCCTGCATGTCTTCATCGGCCTGCCAGAATCCATCAGTTACCTATATGGCGCTAACCGCAAGGGCAGCGGACTTTGCCGTGAAAGAATTGAAAAAAGGAAATCTGTGAACGCATATTTATTTTTTAGTCCGTTTCATGAGGCCGGGAAAAGCTGATCAGAATTACCGGAACCTGAAGGGTGTGACACAAGTAGTGTTCAACAGGATATCAAAAGCTGACAAAATAAAATTCATTCATGCCACAGGATAGTTTGCATACAAATAATAGGGCCGGTGTCGCAAATACCTACGATGCCATAGTGATAGGATCGGGTATTAGTGGGGGATGGGCCGCAAAAGAACTGAGCGAAAAAGGCCTGCGGACATTAATGCTTGAGCGGGGAAGAAATTTTGAACATATAAAAGACTATGCAAGTGCATCCAAGAACCCCTGGGAATTGGAGCACCGCGGCAAAGCCACTCAGGATCAGAAGAAAAAAAGACCTATCATATCCCGCCCCTGGGCCATGTATGGCACTGCGGCTTACGAACCAATCATGGATTATTGGGCCGATGAACAGGAATGTCCTTATGTTGAAGTCAAGCCCTTTACCTGGTGGAGAAGTTATCAGATGGGAGGACGTTCAATCCTCTGGGGGCGCCAGAGTTATCGCTGGAGTGATTTTGATTTTGAGGCCAATGCAAAAGACGGGATTGCAGTGGATTGGCCAATCCGGTACAAGGATGTGGCTCCCTGGTATGATTATGCCGAAAAATTCGCCGGCATCAGCGGATCGAGGGAAGGCCTGCAACATTTGCCTGATGGAAATTTTCTGCCACCAATGGACCTTACCTGCGTGGAAAAGGATGTTGCGGAAAGGATCAGGAAAAGTTTCAGGAACCGGCACATGATAATTGGACGGGTAGCCAATTTAACAGTGCCCATACCGGGCAGAACAAAATGCCAGTTTAGGAACAGGTGTTGGGAAGGATGCCCTTTCGGCGGATATTTCAGCACGCAGTCTTCCACGCTCCCAGCGGCTATGGCTACGGGTAAGCTTACGGTGAGACCCTTTTCGATAGTAACCAGGATTCTCTACGATAAGGATACCAAAAAAGCGAAGGGTGTGGAAGTGTTGGATGCGGAAACCAATAAGACCTATGAATTTTATTCCAGGATTGTATTCCTGAACGCATCCACATTGAACAGCGCATGGGTACTAATGAATTCCGCGACAGATATTTGGCCAGGCGGCCTTGGAAGCAGCAGCGGTGAGTTGGGGCATAATATAATGGATCATCATTATATGCTTGGTGCCCAGGGAACCGTAGAAGGATTTGAAGACAAATATTATTATGGCCGAAGGGCAAATGGTTTTTATATCACCAGGTTCGCCAATTTATATGGAGACAAAAGGGATTATCTCAGGGGATTTGGATACCAGGGCGGAGCAGGCAGGCAGGGCTGGAGCCGCGATGTGGCAGAATTGAATGTGGGTGCGGGTTTCAAGGAAGCGCTTACAGAGCCTGGAACCTGGTCTATCGGGGCTACGGGATTTGGAGAGATATTGCCTTACCATGAAAATAAAATCACGCTTGATAAAGACAAGAAAGATAAATGGGGACTGCCCGTATTGTCCATGGACGCGGAGCTTAAGGAAAATGAATGGAAGATGAGAAAAGATATCGTGCAGGAATTGGTAGCGATGTTTGAAGCCGCGGGAGTCAAAAATATCAGTACCTGGGATGATAAGAACTATGCCATAGGGCAGGGCATTCACGAGATGGGATCCGCACGCATGGGCAAAGATCCCAAGACTTCCGTGCTCAACAAATGGAACCAGGTATGGGACGCAAAGAATGTTTTTGTAACAGATGGATCTTTCATGGTTTCATCTGCCTGCCAGAATCCGTCACTCACCTATATGGCAATGACGGCCCGGGCGGTGGACCATGCCGTAAGCGAATTGAAAAAAGGAACGCTTTAGGAATAAATTCTTTAAATTGTAAACAGTTAAATCTATCGAAATGAACAGACGCGAAGCCCTATCAACTGTTGCGCTTTTATTGGGCGGAACCATCGTAGGAGCCAATGTATTCCTGGAAGGCTGCACGCCCGGCGACAAAAAGGCGGCTGCTGCCGGAGGACCATTAACCTTCAGTAACGACGACATCGCTTACCTGGATGAGATTGCCGAGACCATCATCCCAACCACAGACACACCCGGCGCCAAAGCAGCCAAGGTGGGCGAGTTCATGACCGTAATGGTGAAGGACTGCTATGACGAAAAAGACCAGAAGATCTTTGTGGATGGCATGCAGCAGCTAAATGATGCGTCCAGGAAGAAATTTGGCAAATCCTTTATGGATGCAGATTCCAAGCAGCGTACAGAATTGCTTACGGAAATTGACAAGGAAAGCAAGGACGCGATGGCCAAGGCCAAGCCCGAAGACCCCAAGCCTTATTTCCGGCTGATGAAAGAACTGACTCTTCTTGGTTATTTCACTTCGGAAGTGGGCGCTACCAAAGCATTGCGCTATGTGGCGGTGCCAGGCAGGTATGAAGGTTGCATTCCTTACAAGAAAGGCGATAAAGCATGGGCAACCTAGAGCATGCTCATTTGTAATTTTATTTAAGCATCATAAACTTATATCATGAGCTACAACAGGAGAGGCTTTCTGAAAGCCGGCGGTATGTTTGCATCCGGAGTATTATTATCGTCATCCGCGGTCAAAGCCCTGGCAAAACATTCAGGTGCGGATGAATTTCATTCAGAATACGGAAAGCTAAAGGAGTTCGCCCTGCAACTCTATTCGGTCCGCGACGATATACCCAAAGATCCCAAGGGAGTTCTGGCGAAAATTGCTTCTTACGGGTACAAGCAGGTTGAGAGCTTCGAAGGGGGTAAAGGAATGTTCTGGGGGATGACGAATACTGAATTCAAAAAATACCTGGATGGTCTCGGCATGAAGATCATTTCAAGCCATTGTGATATTAACCGCGATTTTGAGAAGAAGGCATCGGATGCCGCTGAGATTGGCATGAAATATCTTATCTGCCCTTATATTGGACCCCAGAAAACGGTTGATGATTATAAGAAATATGCCGAAAAATTTTCCGCATGTGGCGCCATTTGCAAGAAAAACGGCATCCGTTTCGCCTATCACAATCATGGCTATTCCTTCACTAAATTTCAGGGAATATATCCTCAGGATATCATGATGCAAAACAGCGACCCTTCTACTGTGGATTTTCAAATGGACATGTACTGGGTTATTACGCCGGGAGCCGATCCCATTGAATGGCTCAATAAATATCCCAATCGTTTCAGGCTGGGCCATGTAAAAGACAGAGAGAAAAATGCTGTTCCGGGAAATCCAGATGCCAGTTGCGATTTGGGAACCGGTTCGATTGATTATAGCAAGATCATAAAAGTGGCCGCTGCTAAAGGAATGAAATATTTTATCGTGGAGCAGGAGAAATATACAAATACCACTCCATTAAAAAGCGCGGAAGTAGACGCGGCCTATATGAAGACATTGACTATTTAAGTGGCTGCAAGTCTAAAACAAAATAGGAGCTGTTCAGTCCGCCTGAACAGCTTATTTTTTTGCCCGATGGAATTCGGATTTTATAAAAAAGCAAAAACCGGAACGATGCGTTTTCAAAAAATGGCTACTATTATCGGCATGATACTTCTTCTTTTCATGCATGGCGCCGGATTGAGGTGCCAGACTGCGGCCGAATCTCAAATCCGTGCCGTGCTGGATGAGCAAATCAGGTGCTGGAACAAGGGGGATTTGGAAGCATTCATGAAAGGTTACTGGAACAATGATTCACTCATGTTTATTGGAAGCAATGGTGTAGTATATGGTTACCAGAATACGCTTCAAAGGTATAAGAAGTCCTATCGCGACACGGCTCAGATGGGGAAACTGAATTTTGAGATCCTCCATGTAAAGCGGCTCTCCCCGGAATATTATTATATAGTTGGAAAATGGTTTCTCAGGAGATCTGTTGGAGATATTGGCGGCTACTATAATTTATTGTTTAGAAAAATCCGGGGAAGCTGGAAGATTGTGGCGGATCACAGCAGCTAAGAGAGGGATGGAAATTGATCGGCAACGCATGATTAATCCTGCGGATTGCTTGGAAGAAATTCTTCGGGCTCCATAGTCAGGACTTCCACAGCCTGATCACATAATAGATCAACGCCGGCAGGCTAATCAAGACCCAGAGGTAGTACAGTATATTGAAGATGTTCAGCCGGCCGTAAAAAAAAGCCCATTCCAGCCACAGGCCCAGCAGTATATTCATAAGCAGCCAAAGCAGTGTTATTGAAATTCCTTTAACTATCTTCCATAGGAATCTTTTTATTTCAGGCTCCATTTCACTGCTCATGAAGAAGAATTATTGTGATCAGACCAGGTTGAATTGAACTTCTCGGTTTCCCGAACATGAAATCTACGGAATAAATCTAAGCTCTAAATATTCAGGGAACCAATAGCTGGCGGAATTCTGAGGAATCCCCGTTAAAAACATTAAAGTCCACTTTGCTGTAGATGCCGTTCACTCTTCCGGTCTCGTTGTGTTGCCAGAAAATCCAGTTCCTCGCGATCCTGGGTTTATTCGGTTGCAGGTAGTGCGCCACCCACAATGGGTATTCGTCAAACTCGATGCCCAGGAAATGGGCATAAAAATCCACATTGGTGTATATTATAGGTTTCACTTTATAATATTCTTCAATTCGGCAAAGCCATTCTTTCACTCTTTTTCTTAGATCCCTGGTTCTTACTCCATAGGTCTGTTCAATGTCCAAAACCGGGGGTAGATCGCCGCTATGAAGGTCCACGGTGGAAATAAAATTTTCCGCTTGAGTGAGGCCGCTTTTTGTAGCCAGAAAAAAATGGTAGGCGCCACGGATCAGGCCGGCATCCTTTGCCTTTTGCCAGTTCCGTTGAAATTGTTCATCAACATTGCCCAGTCCTTCGGTGGCCTTGATGAAGGCAAAGCCAAGTCTAAGGTCGGCCACATTCATGGCTTTTACCGAATTCCAGTCAATTTGGTCTTGGTGGTGCGATACGTCAATGCCATGAATTTGATATTCGGTAGGGATTTCGATGCCAAATGCTTCGTACCTGGCGAAATTCGTACGGTATTCCATCCACCTGATATAGCCATAGATTCCCGCGGAAGAAAGGAATAGCAGACCAAGCACCAGGAAAAGCGCCTTCCAACCTGAAAATTCTTTCTTTTTTTTGCTGGCCATGCAGGGGTTTAATCGGGTGCAAATATCCATCAAAAACGCTGAAGAGAAATCTAAAATTGTATTGCGGAATCCGAGAACAGGAAGTTACCGGCTTTGCGGAATTTCAATAAGGGAGCGGGAATTAATTTTTGAGGTAACGGAGGTGATGGTGCCAGACCATCAACCGCGCACAGTTTCTTTAAGTTTAAACATTTCCTCCCTAACATTTTTCACCCTTTCATCCAGCAGGTATTCGTCAAAACTCATGAGCCTGTCGATGATACCGCTCGGAGTGAGTTCTATCACGCGGTTGGCAACGGTTTGCATAAAAGTGTGGTCATGTGAGGTGAGCAGCACCACTCCTTTAAAATTGACCATGCTTTCGTTGAATGCCTGGATGCTTTCAAGGTCAAGATGGTTTGTGGGTTCGTCGAGGATCACGAGGTTGGGATTTTGGATCATCATTCGGCTGATCATGCATCTCACTTTTTCGCCTCCACTCAGCACATTTACTTTTTTCAGAATTTCGTCTCCACTAAATAGCATTTTTCCCAGGAATCCTCTCAGGAACGGTTCATCCACATCGGTAACGTTGGGGGGTACAAATTGCCTGAGCCAATCCATGAGTGTAAGATCACCTCCTTCAAAAAAAGCGGAATTATCATTTGGCAGGTAACCCTTAGTGATAGTAGTACCCCATTCATATTTTCCATTGTCGGCTTTAATGGTGCCGTTGATGATTTCAAAAAAAGAAGTGAGTGCCAGGTGGTCCTTGGCAAAGAATGCGATCTTGTCGCCCTTGCTCACTGAAAAACTCACGTTGTGGAAAAGCGGCCTGCCATCATCTGCACGTTTGGAAAGCTTTTCCACATTCAATACCTGGTTGCCCACTTCCCGTTCTTGTTTAAAAATAATTCCGGGATAGCGTCGGTTAGATGGTTCTATGTCTTCGAGCACCAATTTTTCAAGCGCCTTTTTACGGGACGTGGCCTGCTTTGACTTGGAAGCATTGGCGCTGAAACGGGCTATGAACTCAAGCAGGTCTTTGCGCTTGTCTTCAGTCTTCTTATTCTTGTCAGACAGTTGCCGGGCTGCGAGCTGGCTGCTTTCATACCAAAAACTGTAATTCCCGGTATAGATTTTTATTTTCCGGCGATCCACGTCGGCAACATGGGTGCATACCGCATCCAGGAAGTGACGGTCATGGCTAACCACGATTACAATATTCTCATAATCGGCCAGGAAATTCTCCAGCCAACTGATAGTTCCAACATCAAGGTCATTCGTAGGCTCGTCGAGGATTAAAATGTCGGGATTTCCAAACAAGGCCTGTGCCAGCAACACCCTGAGTTTAAAATTTCCGGGGATGTCCTTCATCAGCGTTTGATGATATTCTTCCCTGACACCCAGCTCACCCAGAAGGGTAGCCGCGTCACTTTCTGCGGTATAGCCGCCCATTTCGCCAAATTCAGCTTCCAGTTCTGCTGCTCGCATTCCATCCGCCTCGCTGAAATCAGACTTTGCATAAATGGCGTCACGCTCCTGTATCAGGTTCCATAAATGCTGATGACCCATCAGCACCGAATTGAGTACGGTGCATTCGTCAAATTCAAAATGGTTCTGTTTCAAAACGGCCATCCTCTCGCCCGGCGTAATTTCCACGCTGCCCTTGCTGGGTTCAATTTCGCCGCTCAGAATCTTGAGAAATGTTGATTTACCTGCTCCATTGGCGCCAATTACGCCGTAGCAGTTTCCTTTATTGAAACTGAGATTGACCTCATCAAACAATACTCTTTTGCCAAATGAAAGCGAAATATGGTTCACGGAAATCATGACTACTACCCCGATTTTAAGGGCGCAAAGGTACGAAAAATCATGGCTTCTGCCAACTGGCAAATGAATCGTTTTCCGCCCTCCGGATGTACTTTTTGTGCATGTTCTTGGCCATCCATGCATGTAATGCGCCGGTTGGCGGTGCCGGCCCCGGCCGGATGTTGAAGAATTAACCGCAGACCGGTTAATTTTTTAGTTAACATTTTATAATTGAGAGTATGAGCCAGCAATTTGAATTCACCTGACAATCAGGATGCCGGGCGTTCTGGAATAAATGTATTTCTAATAAATCTTTTTCGAAGAGGAGGCCTTGATTGATTAATTTTACTAGGAGATGCCAAAGATGAATCTTGAAGATACCCGCAATCTGCTGTCTAAGCTCAGCGCACGCAGGGCATGGAATGCAGTGAAGGTATTGAGTAGTTATTATATAAGCCGGCTGCTGAAAATGCCGATCCAGTGGGGTTATCCAATTTCTGTTTCCTTTGAGCCAACCACATCCTGCAATCTGCGCTGTCCTGAATGCCCCAGCGGTCTCAGGTCTTTTACCAGGCCTACCGGTATGCTGCAAAAAGATTTCTTCAGGCGAACCATTGACGATATTCACAAGGAGCTGCTATATCTGATTTTTTATTTCCAGGGCGAGCCATATCTCAATCCTGATTTCCTGGAAATGGTGAAATACGCGTCTGGCAGGAAAATATATACAGCCACTTCCACGAACGCCCATTATCTCGATGATGCCAGAGCCAAAAAAACCGTGGAGAGCGGGTTGGATCGTTTGATCATTTCAATTGACGGAATTTCGCAGGAAGTGTACCAGCAATACCGGGTGGGTGGAAACCTCGACAAAGTGATCGCGGGCGCAAAGAATATAGTAAAATGGAAAAGGGAGCTGCATAGCAAGAAGCCATTCGTGGTATTTCAATTCCTTGTGGTGAAGCCCAATGAACACCAGGTATCACAAGTAAAGGAACTCGCGAGACAGATTGGCGTTGACGGAGTATGGCTGAAGACTGCCCAGGTATATGACTATGAAAATGATCCCAACCAATTGATCCCCACTATTGATGCGTATAGTCGCTACCGTAAGGACCCTAACGGGGAATATCGTCCGAAAAATAAATTGTATAATCATTGCTGGAAGCTTTGGCATGCCAATGTTATAACCTGGAACGGGTTGGTAGTGCCCTGCTGCTTCGATAAGGATGCCATCCACCGGTTGGGAGATCTGCAAAATCAGCCATTCAAAGAAATCTGGAAGAGTGATCCTTACAGGCGATTCCGTAAGGAACTCATGAATAGCCGGAAGAATATTGATATCTGCGCTAATTGCAGTGAGGGTACCAGAGTGTGGAGTTGAATTATGGGCTTTGAGTAAGACCATTCTGCATAAGCCCCGAGCTACATGTAATCAGAATTGAGATATAAATTCATTGTTTGTCCCTGCCTGACCATTAATGAGTCTCTGCCCACGGCGAAGGTCTGCCCCTGCTTTTTTACAAAGCCAGCATCTCGTAAGTAAAATTTGTATATTGAGTTATAAACCAGTCCTAATCAATGTCGCCTTTCAACCAACGGGTCAAGCAGATTCTATTTCTTTCCATCATTATTCTGAGTGGCTTGCTGATCATTGAAGAACTTTACCTTTTCCTTCCGGGTTTCTTTGGTGCGATTACCTTCTATATTCTTTTAAGAGGGTGGTATTATAGATTGCATAAGGTGAAGAAATGGAAAAGGGGGCTGGCGGCCCTATTGTTGATAACATTCAGCATTGTAATTATAGGTATCCCCATTTACATGGCCATCAGAATGCTGACCCCCAAGATCGGATTGTTGTTCAACAATACCCAGGAAGTGATCCTGGGCCTGAAAGCATTTTCAAAACAGTTGCAAGAGTACACCGGCCAGGACTTTTTCAACGATAGTACCCTGGCAGAGATTCAAAAGGCAATAACCGGCTTCCTCCCCGCATTTCTCACCAATACCATCCAGGGCATTACGAATCTCGCCCTCATGCTCTTTATCTTGTATTTTATGCTGGTTGACAGTGAAAAATTCGAGAAAAAGCTTTTGGAATTTATTCCTTTGAAGCCTAAAAATGTAGACCTGCTGGCCGAAGAAACCAAACGTCTGATACGTGCCAATGCCTTTGGTATTCCCATCATTTCTGCGGTGCAGGGAATTTTTGCCACTTTGGGATACAAGATCTTCGGCGTGGAGGAATGGGGTTTATGGGGATTTGTGACCGGAGTTTTCGCATTTTTCCCCCTGATTGGCACCATGATCATATGGTTTCCGCTGGTTGTTTATCTATACAGCTCCGGCATGCATTGGCAGGGATTTGGCCTCCTCATCTATAGCCTGGTGGTTACGGGCAATGTAGATTACCTGACCAGGTTCACATTCATGCAAAGGATCGGGAATGTGCATCCCCTGATCACAGTTTTCGGAGTGATCGTGGGTATCAAACTATTTGGTTTTGTAGGCCTGATATTCGGTCCCCTACTGCTCAGTTATATTGTCCTTCTTATAAAGATTTACGTAGATGAATATGGAACTCAATCAAATAATGGCTCCTCATGATACCCAACAGCACCAGGATACGCCTGCAACATCAGCATGAAATCATATCATGGATGATCTATGACCTCACCGATGCACAATTAATTGAGCACCCGAATCCCGGTAAGTGGAGCATTTTTGAAATCCTGGTACACTTGTCGGCTTACCAGCATATATTCCTGGATCGCATTGAGAAAATCATCTCGGGAAAGAACCCCGAATTTGAGCGCTATAACGCCGAAGAGGACCCGGTATTCATCCTCCGTCTCAATTGGAGCCAGGCCGAAATTCTGAAGGATCTTTTTGAGAGCCGGCATATCATTATTTACCGCATCTTTGATCTCAGCGACGGACAACTGAACAGGAAAGGAACACATCCCAAATATGGCAGCCTGAATGTGACTGGATGGACTGAATTCTTCCTATTACACGAGGCTCATCACCTGTATTCCATTTTCGGCCTTGCGGCAATGTTGAAATCGGGAGCCGAAGGGTGAATTTCATTTCATATTATTTTTGCGCTAAAACTCTGAAACATGAGCCTGGAACAGGAAATAAATCAAAACAAATTCCGCAACGAAAAACAAAAGAGCATTATCAATCTCGTGTACAGCTATAACTGGCTCATGGAGCACACCAAGAGTTTCCTCGATTCTGAAAACATCACGCCCCAGCAGTTCAATATCCTCCGCATCCTGCGCGGAGCTTATCCCAAACCGTTATCTACATTGCAGATCCGGGAACGCATGCTCGATAAAATGAGCGATACCAGCCGGATTGTTGACAGACTGATTGTGAAAGCGCTTGCTACTAAAAGAGTATGCCCCAGCGATAGGAGAATGGTTGACGTGATCATTACCGAAAAGGGGAGGAAGCTGCTGGAAAAGCTTGACGAAAGAAGCAATGAAATGGAATCCGTAATGGCAGAACTCTCTGATGCCGATCTGAAAACCCTTAACAGGCTTCTCGATAAGATGAGGAAATCTTATTGATGTATGTATCTTCAGATTTTGAACCACTATTTGCAATGCATGAAAACCGGTCTCTTACTTTTTGCCCTTCTGATTTTATTTAATACTATCTGCCTTACCCAACCGAAATATGAATTCCGGGGAGTATGGATTGCAACGGTTGATAATATCGACTGGCCTACAAGAGGGAATTATGAGGCGGATAGCCAGAAGGCCGAATTCATCAGGCTCCTCGATATGCACCACCGGAATGGAATGAATGCAGTCATCGTGCAGATCCGCCCTTCTACTGACGCGCTTTATCCCTCTTCCCTGGAACCCTGGAGTGAGTGGCTCACAGGAAAACAGGGACGCCCTCCTTCTCCTTATTATGATCCATTGCAATTCATGATTGAAGAAACCCATAAGAGGGGTATGGAATTCCATGCCTGGTGCAATCCTTATCGTGCGGAATTTCAATTGGGAAAATCATCTATAGCCGCTTCTCATATAACCAGGATCCACCCGGAATGGTTCCTGGATTATGGCGGCAAGAGATATTTCGACCCGGGTAATAAAGAGGCACAACAATTTGTGGTAAAAGTAATCGGCGATATCGTGAAACGATACGATATTGATGCCATCCATTTTGACGATTATTTTTATCCCTATAGAATACAGGGCATGGAATTTCCAGACCAGGCCTCTTATTCGAAATATGGCGGCGGAATGAGCAAAGATGACTGGCGCCGGAGCAATGTGGATTCCGTAATCCTGATGCTGAGTAGGGTCATTAAAGAAGAAAAGCCTGATTGCCAATTCGGGATTAGCCCCTTTGGAGTTTGGCGTAATAAGACAAATGACAGTTTGGGAAGCGATACCCATGCGGGCCAGACTAATTACGATGACCTCTATGCCGATATTTTACTGTGGTTAAAATTGGGATGGATTGATTATGTGGCGCCACAATTGTATTGGGAATTCGGACACAGGGCCGCGCCTTTTGAAATACTGCTGAACTGGTGGAGCCAGAATTGCTATGGGAAACACTGCTATATTGGGCTTGGCATTTTTAAGGCAGGCAGCAATGCGGCCTGGAGAGACAGGAACTTAATTCCAAAACAGATCCGATCTATCCGGAATCTTCCGGCAGTTCAGGGTGAGATCTATTTCAGCAGCAAATCATTTGAGACTAACCCCAATGGATGGGCCGACACCCTGAAAAATAATTATTACAGTCATCCCGCACTGATACCTCCCATGCCCTGGATCGACAGCATTAAGCCATCCACTCCTCTGGTGCAATTAGTTACCAATGCAAATTATTACTCTAACGCATTCAATAAAATAAGCATCACCAGTGCTGTTAAAGAAGAAAGGATCAAGGGTTTTGCAATTTATATTTCTCCATCTTTATCTGAAGATGAAAAGGAGAATATGCCTCCCATTGATATAATCCCTTCCATGGATTCTGCTCAATATGAATTGACGGACTTGCTCAACCGTATCAAGGATTTTACGGGCAGGGAACTCTTTGCCGGGTTCACTTCAATAAGCCGGAATAATAATGAAAGTGGCCTGAGTAATTTATTGCATTTGGTCCGTAAAGATGAAAAGTCTCCCTGGCAATTGGAAGCCATTCAGTAAACTCAGCGTTTATTCCTCCTCTTCAGGGAGCAATCATTTCCTGAGTGTGTAGTGCCATTGAACTGATCGGTTCGGGATTTTGACTGTCTTGTATTACCTGGAAAAGAGCGATTCCCATACCAGGAATTTTGGGAACCATGGTGGTGAGCATTTTGTGCAGAGGATTTTTGTTGAAGAATCACGGTCATACCCTCAATACTACTGGCTATATGAAAAATGATTTTACCCATTCTTTAAAATTCCTGGGTAACATTCAGGTGGAAAAAAGAGTGCATTGATTTTCTTTACCTTTGCAATTGACAGGCTGTAGTGGTATCCGCTCCACTCCAGTTATCAATCCATATTAATAATAATCTATCATATTATGCCAGGCTATGAATTATTTGGAGAAGCAGAACGAAAAGAATTGAATGATGTGCTGGAAACAGGAATTTTGATGCGCTACGGGTTCGATGGCCCCCGCAAGGGTATCTGGAAAGCCAGGGAATTGGAGCAGGCAATTTGTTCCAGGTTTGGTGTGGCGCATTCGCAGTTGGTATCCAGTGGAACTGCGGCGCTGACTACGGCTCTGGCCGCACTTGGTATTGGCGCCGGAGATGAAGTGATCATGCCCAGTTTTACATTCGTAGCGAGTTTTGAAGCCGTACTTAGTGTTGGCGCCATTCCTGTATTGGTGGATATTGATGAATCCCTCACTCTAAAACCGGAAGCCGTTCTCAAGGCCATCGGTGCAAAGACCAGGGCCGTTATGCCGGTGCATATGTGCGGAGCCATGGCTGACCTGGACGCCTTGCAGAAAATATGCAGAGATCATAAACTCCTTTTGCTGGAAGATGCCTGCCAGAGTATCGGCGCCAGTTATAAAGGGAAATTCCTGGGCACCATTGGTGACGCGGGCGCTTTTTCATTCGACTTCGTAAAAACTGTAACCTGCGCCGAAGGCGGTGCCGTTGTCACCAATCGAAATGATATTTATATCAATACTGACGGATATAGCGATCACGGTCATGATCATAAGGGGTCAGACAGGGGAGCGGAGCTTCATCCCTTTCTGGGATACAATTTCAGGATATCGGAATTGCATGCAGCAGTTGGGCTTGCGCAGTTCCGGCGTCTAGATCG
>CALFNL010000206.1 GCA_937902875.1 uncultured Bacteroidota bacterium
AAATTATCAATGAAAAAGACAGTCGTCATAGAATTTCCATCCAATCTTGGATTGATAGAACCTTCCAAAGGAATTGAACCGGGCGTGAAGAAATTGCCAGCCTGGTTGCGGCATCATGGATTTTATGATCTGGTAAAGCCTCAAAAAATTTATTCCCTTGAAGCTCCACCTTATACAATGAATGTGGATGAGGAGTCTTCTGTCAGGAATGCGGATTCTATTGGCCGCTATGCGGTTCAGCAGGCCAATTTGCTGAATCAGATTTTAGAAGAAAATATGTTCCCCGTTGTAATCGGAGGTGATTGCAGTATACTGATCGGGAATTCAATTGCATTGAGGCGGGCAGGAAATTATGGATTGTTTTTCCTGGACGGGCATACAGATTTTGGTTGGCCCGAATTATCAAAAACAGCCGGGGCTGCCGGAATGGACCTGGCGATTGTAACGGGGCAAGGACACCCCAAACTGACAAATATCTTCGGCCTTTCTCCTTATATCTACGAACAAAATGTCTGGTGTGTCGGCAATAGGGACTTCAATGAAGTATATGTGAAGGTAATTACGAATTCAGCCATCAATTATTTCGACCTGAACAGATTGCGCCAATGGGGAATTAGCAGATGTTGCAATGATTTTCTGGGATTGGTCGCCCGGAAAAAACTGGATGGATTTTGGATACATTTTGATGTGGATGTTTTGGATGATGAGCTCATGCCCGCAGTAGATTCAAGAGAAACGGGAGGATTGTCTTTTGAAGAGGTGAAGGAGATTTTGGGAATTCTCCTGGACCATGAAAAAGCGGCTGGAATTGAAATCACCATTCTTGACCCCGACCTGGATACGGAAGGAGTGTATACAAAGCGATTTGTTGCTGAAATGGGTGAAGTTCTTGCCATGAAGAACAAGAACCCTGAATTCAAAGGCAATTAGCGTAACCAGGGATATCTCAGCATCTTGATCCGGGAATTTGAATGGAACCCAAGCCCCTGCAGCAGGGCCAGCAAAAGAATAACACTCATTTTTTGCGAGAGAGAAACTAACCACATCATAATATGTCAACCACAAATAAAATAAGCGATCAGGAAGAAGTGACTGCACATATCAAAAAGCTTGATCCCGCGCTCGGCAAGATCATTGAATATCTCAGGAAAATTATTTTGAGCACTGACAAAGAAATAGGGGAAAGGGTCAAGTGGAATAACCCCAGTTTTTATTATACGGGCGAAATGAAGCCCTTCAATCCGAAGGAATATAAAAGGGAAATAATTGTATTCAACCTGTTTAAAGGCAGGATCATGCTTGTGTTTCCGAGTGGAGCAAAAATAAAGGACAAGACAGGATTACTTCAGGGTGACTATAAGGATGGAAGAAGAATTATCATATTCAAGAACATGGAAGATGTCAAATCCAAAGAAAAAGCATTGCAGGGGCTTATAAGGCAATGGTTGAAATTGGTGGATAGGTGATGGGGCGCCATTACCATCTTATAGACATGTCTGAAGAATTCAATCAGCTATGATTTCCCTTCTAATTTCAAAAAATATCGGCAACGGATACCTGTAATTCACCAGCCTGATACCTTCCGCCTTATCCCTTCATGGGCTGGAGAATACCCGCACTGCAGATGGCCGTTGCAAATAGTGGCAAAGTTATTGACACCTCAACAATACCGAAATATGATTATTAAACAATTTGGCAAATATTCCATTGAGCTATTGGTTTTGGCTTTCACCTTTAATTCAATAGCAGCTCAGGAACCTGACTCTTTAAATATACCCGGCATTCCGCATAAGCTATATTGGAATAAGGCACCTTTGAGTTTTTCCATCAAGGATAACACGATCACCATAGTAGCTGGTTAAAAAACAGATATTTTTAGAGATCCAAACCTCGCATA
>CALFNL010000207.1 GCA_937902875.1 uncultured Bacteroidota bacterium
CTGCTATTGCAAGCAAGCTTGCATCGCATCCAAATAAAATTGCCCTCCATATCGCCTAAAGCGATATGGAGGGCAATTGTGCCCGGGACTGGATTCGAACCAGCACATCCTTTCGAACGCCGCCACCTGAAGACGGTGCGTCTACCAGTTTCGCCACCCGGGCTTCCGTAATTACGGATTATTGACGGGCTGCAAATGTAATGGAAATTTCATTTCAATGCCAATTTTTTGCCCCTGTCCCAGCCAATCAGCAATACTCCCGCGATCACCAGGATGGTGCCGAAAATCTGTTCTGGAAAAATCTTTTCACCAAGAATAAAATTGGCCTGCAAAATGGTGGCAACGGGACCAATACTGGAAATAATGGCCACATTATTGGATCCAATCCGCCTCATTCCATCCGAAATCATGAACGAAGGAATCACAGTGGCAATCACCGCCAATAATAAACCATAATATAACAGGTGATTGCTGAAATGTATCTTTTCAAAATTCCCCTTAACCGCAAAATGAATCATGATGCCTGCTGTGGATGCCAACATCGCATAAGCCGTGAATTTAGTAGCTCCAATCTGCGGAATCATTCTGCCGCTCCCGACTAAATAAATAGAATAAGTGACCGCGCAGAGAAAAATCAGGAAAGATCCCCATGCGAAATTTTGATTTGTCACATCCAGGTTCAATTCTCCCACGAATGCAATCAAAATGCCCGCATAAGTGAGCGCCAATGCCCATTTCTGCATGCGCGACATCTTTACCTTAAATACAATTACATTGATGAGCACCGCAAAAGTGGGATACAAAAAAAGTATCAATCGCTCCATACCTGCTGACACAAACTTGAGTCCCACAAAATCAAGAAGGCTGCTGATATAATAACCAAATATGCCCAGGCTTAATACAAACAGCCATTGTTTTGCATTCATCCTCACATTGGTTTTTTGCGCGCTGGTTACAAAGGCGGCGGCTAAATAAAAAGGCAATGAAAAAATCATGCGTAACGCGAGTAGGGTGAGGGCATCCACCTGCGTATCCGCGAAGGCCTTCTTAATGATAATAGCCTTGGTGGAAAAGAAAATAGAACCGGTAAGAGTTATGATAAATCCCGCCAGCGATATCTTATATGTTTTTCCGGTTGCCATCTCCATCCTGATGCTTTAGCTTGCAACACTATCCCAAATGGGTTTTGAGAAGGTGCCTGATTCATAAATTGCCGGCAGAAAGCCAATTTGCATATCAAATTACGCCATTTGCAGTTGGGCTCAAACTTCCTTTGGAAAATTACGTATGGTTAAATAAAAGGAAGGTGGGTGAGAGAGGGGAAGCGGCTAGGGTTCATGGATGGTAGTCAAAGGATCCTGTGGTATTTCTGTTAAACATTTATTGAAATTGTGACAGGTCATGCCTCATTCATAACTTTAATGGTGACCAGGATAAAGAGGACTTGTTCCTGATATTGGCCATAATAATTTAATCAATATAAAAAACTGCAATCATGAAAAGTCTGAAATTATTTTCCTTACTATCCCTTGTGTCCGTTTTTGCCTATACCAGTTGTGCAAAAAAGGGTGATACAGGTCCCCAGGGCCCTCCCGGTCCCGCAGGTCCGGATAGTGTTATATATTCCAGCTGGACAACCCTGGCAATGACCCAAAGCGTAAATGGCCCTGGCGATACCAGTTATTTTCAAACCATCAATGCACCTTCCATTACGCAGGATATACTCGACAAGGGAATAATCCTCACCTATCTCGCATTCGTTGATAATTCCGGCACCACAAATGTTGCCAATGCATCGGTCTATATTGATGAAGTTTATTACCCGGGTAAGATTGATCTTTCTTCTTTCTTTGATTATTCAGGACTGAAATATCGTTATGTAATAATTGCAGGCACTCTGCAGGGGCGCTCGGCTTCAGGAACCAGTACATACAGCAAGGAACAATTGAAGTCCATGAGTTATGAAGAGGTAATGAAATTATTGAAGCCGTCAAACAAGGCCTCGCACTAAATACTTTTCAACGGTTCAGATGATCTACCACCAGGGCGCTATTTGCAAAAAACTAAATTCATGGCGTCCTGGTGGTCTTTGATCCATTCCCTGATCACACAGCTACATTGAATTCGCGGAGCGCTTCATTAAGACTGGTCTTTAAATCTGTACTCGCCTTGCGTTGGCCAATGATTAGGGCGCAACTCACCTGGTAATCTCCGGCCGGGAATTTTTTGTTGTATGATCCGGGGATCACCACACTGCGGGCTGGCACCCGACCCTTATATTCGATCGGTTCGGCGCCGCT
>CALFNL010000208.1 GCA_937902875.1 uncultured Bacteroidota bacterium
CAATGAAGGTCAATTTGTATTTGCTAATAATTCTACCCAGGGTTCCAAACATAAATTATTCTTAGAGTTCATTCAATTTTGGTACCGCCACTAATTTATTTGAGAAAATTCGATTTCCATTGTAAAACACTTCCCAGGTAACCGGCAATATTTTCTTGAGCATGCTGCTGACGCCGCAATATTTTTCCTGTGAATCAGTCACCGCGCGCAAGGCCAGGTCTTCGTTTTGGGCGGGGCCTTTGAATTCATAAACAATATGTATAGCCGTATATACAATCGGTTGTTGCCTGCTGATTTCACCGCTCACTTTAATTTCAAAATTATCAATTGTAGCCTGCGCCTTCCGCAGGATCGAAATCACATCCATGCCTGTGCAACCAGAGAGAGCCGTAAGCAGGAATGGCTTCGGAATAGGTCCATTATCTTCCCCGCCAATTCTTTCAGGTGCATCCATGATGATAGTATGCCCGTTCACCAGGGCATTGAATTGCATTTTACCCATCCATTGAGTTTCAATTTCGTGTACCATGATTGATTTCATTTATGTTTTTATGTTTAGATATTGGATGAAATTCCTCTCTACTATTCACGAGCACCGATCCGGCCTCATTCACTAGTCTTGCTACTGCACCAAATGCTTATTATCACGAAAGATTTGATCATAGCTTTTCAATGACCCGGTTCAACTTTTCCCGCACTTGCAGGGCTACCCTGGCCAATTTGCCATTCTCAATTGCCATCATGGAAGCCACAGGATCAATCGCGGATACTTCCACTCTGCCATTATCATGTTCCTGCACAATCACATTGCAGGGTAGCATGGTGCCTATTTTATCTTCTGCCTGCAAGGCCTCGTACGCGAAAACGGGGTTACAGGCTCCCAGGATCCTGTATTTGGCAAAGTCAACATTCAGTTTCTTTTTGAGTGTTTCCTTTACGTCGATCTCTGTCAATACGCCAAAACCTTCGTTCTTGAGTTCTTCTGTGACTCTTGCAATAGCCTTGTCAAAATCATAGTTGACCGTCTTTGTAAAATAGTAATTCATGTCAAATCTGCTTTTGTAGTAATTAAATCTTCCACACAAAATTCCGAATATACAGATCGCTTTTCGGCTACTTTGGTTACACAAGCCCAATCTTATTCCGACCAAGTTTTACAATGCCTTCGTCTTCCATTTGTTTGAGCAGGCGTGAAACCACGGCCCGCGCGGTACCCAGCTCAATTGCCAATTGTTCATGCGTTATGGTAAGGGTGCGGCTTTGCAGGATTTCGGACTTTCTTTTCAATGAGTTCAATAATCGTTCATCCACTTTCTTGAAAGCAACAGCATTCACCACTTCCAACAATTCTTCGAAGCGCTTGTGGTAGAGCCTGAAAATATAATCCAGCCACTCAGGATATTCTTTAATAAACAGCCTCACTTTATCCATAGGTAAAAACAATATTTCCGCATCTTCTTCCACAATCGCCTTAACCTTGCTTGTTTCATGATGCAACCCACCCAAAAAAGACATGATGCAACTCTCGCCGGCTTTTATATAATACAACAATATTTCTTTGCCTTCTTCATCCGTTCTCATAACCCTCACGCTACCGCTGGCAACGATTGGGATGGCACGTATATTGGCATTTTCATTTAGAATTATATCCCCTGCGGAAAAGTTTTTGATGATACTGTGCTCATATAACTTTTTCCTAAGCTCGGGCGCAGACTGAAATTCAACTACTTTATCAATTTTTTCCATGTCAGAAAATTACAATTTGCAAAATTGCTGAACATTCTGTGACCAAAAACAGAATGTTTAACGCAGCATTCAGAATTGATTCAAACCGCAGTTCAAATTTCATCCTATAGCTTATCGAAACCGGTGACTCAGGTCACATGGCTATTTGATGATTGTCATAGTTTTTGAGGCTTAATTTCCAAAACCTTTGAGGTAAAATCAGGGGCATGGAAAAACTGGTAATGAAATTCAATGAAATTCATATTGCGGACACTCCAATTGTTGGTGGCAAGAATTCATCATTAGGTGAGATGTTCACATCCCTGGCCTCAAAAGGCATTAAAGTGCCGGATGGATTCGCCATCACGGCCAATGCATTTTGGTATTTCCTGGATAGCAACCATTTGAGGGAGCCGCTACAGGAATTAATGAAGGGGCTCGACAGGGTAAGTTTTTCCAATCTTAATACAACCGGAGAGAAGGCCCGCCAATTGATATTGGAAGGGATTATGCCTGCGGATTTATCTGCCGCAATTATTTCAGCCTATAAAGATTTGTGTGGAAATGAATATGAGGAAGTGGCCGTTCGTAGTAGTGCTACAGCTGAAGATCTGCCTGAGGCAAGTTTCGCGGGCCAGCATGAATCCTATCTCAATATCAAAGGCGAAAAGGCTCTTCTAATATCGGTACAAAAATGTTTCGCATCGCTATATACTAACAGAGCCATCAAATATCGTGAGGACAATGGTTTTGACCATGGCAAGATTGCACTCTCCGTAGGCATACAGAAAATGGTTCGATCAGATAAAGGCTGTTCCGGTATAGGCTTTACCCTGGAACCCGAATCTGGATTCAGGGATATTGTTCACTTGTCAGGCACCTGGGGACTCGGTGAAAATATAGTGCAGGGAACAGTTACTCCTGACGAATTTTTTGTGTTTAAGACCACGCTCCTCCAGGGAAAGAATGCGATCATCCAAAAGAAATTGGGAAGTAAGGAAAAAACAATGATATATGCCCCCAGCGGCAGCAGCGAATCCATAGTCAACATCCAAACCACTCCTGAAAAAACAGAGCAATTTGTTTTGGAAGATGAGGAAATCACAAAGCTGGCCCAATGGGCAATTTTTATAGAACAACATTACCAGAAACCCATGGATATTGAATGGGCTAAAGATGGGATCAGTGGCGAATTGTTCATAATTCAGGCCAGGCCCGAAACCGTACAAGCTCAAAAAAATCCCTATCATGTCAATGAATATCGTTTGCTCAAACGTGGAGAATCTCTCGCCAGTGGTGAAGCAATCGGTTCTAAAATAGCCTGTGGAATTGCCCGCATCCTTCAATCACCTAAAGAGTCGGAGAAATTAAAAGCCGGAGAAATCATTGTTACTGACCTGACGAGTCCCGATTGGGACCCGATCCTGAAAAAAGCAACTGCTATCATTACCAATAAAGGCGGAAGGACCAGTCATGCATCCATTGTGGCCAGAGAATTGGGCGTGCCCGCTGTAGTAGGTACAGGGGATGCGACCAGCAAAATCAAAGACGGTGAATGGATCACGGTTTCCTGCAGCGAGGGCAGAACTGGTTTTGTATATCGGGGGAAATTAGAATATGCGGAAACCGAAATTGACTTCAGCAGTATCAAGATGCCCGAATCCACGAGCCCGATGATGATCGTAGGTGATCCTGAGAAAGCATTTAAGCTCTCATTCTATCCCAACGAAGGTGTGGGACTGATGCGAATTGAATTCATCATCACACATTTTGTGCAGGTGCATCCCATGGCCCTGGTAAAATTCGGGGAGCTGAAAGATGAGTTGGAAAGGCAAAAGATTGAAGAGCTTACTCATCATTATCCCGACAAGAAAGAATATTTCGTTGATAAACTGGCGCAGGGTATTGCCACCATTGCCGCGGCTTTCTATCCTAAAGATGTGATCGTGAGAATGAGCGATTTTAAGACCAACGAGTACGCCAACCTGATAGGGGGCAAAGATTTTGAGCCAAAAGAAGAAAACCCGATGATTGGATTTCGGGGAGCTTCCAGATATTACAATGACCTATATAAACCTGGATTTGAACTGGAATGCAAGGCTATCCGGTTGGTGAGGGGGGCAATGGGATTGACCAATGTAAAAGTGATGATTCCATTCTGCAGAACAGTAGAAGAAGGCAGGAAAGTGATCGCAGTGATGGAGGAATTTGGATTGGATCGCCAGAAAGATGATTCACTTGAAATCTATGTAATGGCCGAAATCCCCAGCAATGTATTGCAGGCAGAGGATTTTGCTGAGATATTCGATGGATTTTCGATTGGCTCCAATGACCTGACTCAACTAACCCTGGGTATTGATCGTGACTCCGCCCTGGTGGCCAATTTGTTCAGCGAGCAAAACAAGGCTGCTAAAATGATGAT
>CALFNL010000209.1 GCA_937902875.1 uncultured Bacteroidota bacterium
CGTGGTGGTTACGGCGCTGAATATAAAACGGGAAAAGAGAAATACCGGCTATCTGGTTGAAAGCATTAAGGGAAACAGGGTCAGCGAGAATAAATCGGTGAATATTGAAAATTCCTTTTCCGGTAAAATCGCCGGGCTTGATGTGGGCAATACGGCAAATGGCGCAGCTGGCTCCAAGAGGGTAACCATAAGAGGGATCTCATCTATTTCGGGAAGCAATCAACCGCTTTGGGTAATTGATGGTATTCCCATCAACACGTCAACAATCAGCAATGCAACGCCAAGCGGTGGCGGGGGAATTGATTTTGGAGATGGATTAACATTTATCAATCCGGATGATATTGAAAATATTACGGTGTTAAAGGGAAATTCGGCAGCAGCGCTGTATGGCTCAAGAGCTTCAGCCGGGGTTATTCTGATAACCACCAGGTCGGGCAGCAACCTGAAAAAAAACATGTTTCAGGTTAATTACAGTGGCAGTTATACGGTAGACCAGGTGAAGGACCTCACGGACTGGCAATATGACTATGGCCAGGGTACGGGTGGTCTGGCCCCTGTTTCCCTGCAGGATGCATTGTCCTCTACCTCAAACTGGGGCGCAAAGCTCGATGGCAGCAATGTGATTCAGTTCGATAATAAGCTGAGGCCCTATGTTGCACAGAAGAATAATATGAAGAATTTTTATAAGGATGGCTTAACTGCTACGAACTCAATCGCCCTTTCGGGTCGCACAGAATATACGAATTTCAGGATATCGGCTTCCAAACTATCCAATAAAGACATTATACCCAATTCCAGCTTTGACAGGGATCTGTTTTCCTTTCATGCAGAAACAAAATACAATAAGCTGTCGCTTGGAACAGTACTGAATTATTCACTTGAAAATGCAGGTAACCGGCAAAGGATCGGCGGAAATTATTCGAATGTAAACTATACTATTCTGAACCTGCCGACCAATTTGAATGTTCTGGACCTGCGTCCGGGATATGATTCTACGGGTGCCGAGATCGGGATTACAAACATGGGAATACCCACCAATCCATATTTCATAACGAATAAGCTGGTGGAGAAAGATCAGCGGAGGCGTGTCAACGGTTCCCTGGAAATTAAATACGATTTCACCAAATGGCTGTTTGCGAAAGGACGCATGCTGGAAGATTATTTTATCTATCACGAAGATGATTATACGCCAAACGGGGTGATATGGTCGCCAAAAGGCGGTGGCATGAACGAGGACGAAAGAAGGAGTTCGGAAGAGAATTATGAACTGATTTTGGGCACGGGTAGCCATACCGTATTGAATAGCCTTAAAATCAGCGGTTTTATCGGAGGCAATATTTACAATAGTGTATTGGAAACATCGAATGTTAACGGAACTGTTTTTGTTGTGGACAAGATTTATACGATCAATAACCTGTCTGTAAAATATCCTTCCACCGGATATTCCAGGCAAAAAACAAATTCTCTCTTTTTTAGTTCCGAGATCGAATATAAGGACTTTGCTTTTAATTTTACCGGACGCAAGGACTGGTTTTCAACACTGCCTTTAAGTCATAACAGTTTATTTTATCCTTCCGCATCGCTGAGTTATGTCCTGAATTCCAGGCTCTATCCGGGCTGGCTTTCTTTTGCCAAAGCGCGTGGTTCTTTTGCACAGGTTAGCGGCGGAGCCTCTCCTTACCAGCTGAATTTATCTTATGGCCTGGACAGGGACAACTATAATGGCATCAGCCTTCAGCATATTTCGAATACAACGGTTCCCAACGCGGACCTGAAGCCATTGCTCTCGACAGAATTTGAAGCAGGTCTGGACATTGGATTGTTGAAAAACAGGCTTGCGCTGAGCCTGACTTTTTATAACAGAAGCACAAACCAGGATATTGTGACAACAAATATTTCCATTACTTCGGGTTATACCAATGCGATTGTAAATCTGGGTCAGATTTCAAACAAAGGGATAGAAACATCTCTTAGGCTAAACATCATCAACTCTCAAAATTGGAACTGGGATGTGCTGGGCATATTCTCCTATAACAAAAATAATGTGGAGAGCCTGGGTCCCGACGTCACAAAATTGCAGTTGTCCCAGTCAAAAACCGGAAATGCATTTGTTAATATTGAAAAAGGACTTCCATTCGGACAGGTAGAAGGCTATCGTTACACAAAAAACGAAAAGGGCCGGATTGTTTATGATCAGGATGGTTATCCATTGAGCAATGGCCAGGTACAAATATTCGGCAACGGAAATTATGATAAACTGGCCTCGCTGAATAATACGGTCTCCTATAAAAATGTGGTGCTTCAATTTTTGCTCGATTCCAAGTTCGGCGCCAAAATATATTCAGAAATAAATTCCCTGGCAACCAGCGGAGGCTTAAGCAAGAGCACGCTGGAAGGAAGGGAAACCGGAATCACAGGTGATGGAGTGAATATGGCCGGTGGTCCCAACACGGTACATGTTACGCCCGCCAACCTGAGCAACTATTATGGCCGTGTGGCCGGCTTTACTGAAAACTATATTTACGATGCGGGCTTTATTAAGCTCAGGGAAATTTCCATGGGGTATAATTTTCCCGAAAAATGGGTTTCCAGATTGCGGATGAGCAAGGCTACGCTATCGGTGATTGCCAGAAATTTATGGATCCTGTATAAAAAGACGCCCAATTTCGATCCCGAGAGCAATACTACCAGTGACAATGCGCAAGGTATCGCAGCCACTGTTTATCCCGCGACCAGGAGTATGGGTGTCAATTTGAATATTACATTCTAACAAAAGCATTCTCAATATTTAGTAAAAAAAGAGTTTATGAAGAAAAGCCTGTTTATTTGCGCAATTGTCTTTGCGGTAACCTTTTTGAGTTCCTGTTCGAAAGGATTTGAAGACATCAATACGAGCACGAACGCAGTCATCAGTCCCACGCTGGCTTATACACTGCCTGATATTGAATTGTTGCTGCTGGACCAGGCTTACTATTGCAGCGTTACGGTGGTTGGCCAGATGAT